>PNKD01000043.1 GCA_013822265.1 Leptothrix sp. (in: b-proteobacteria) | reverse complement strand
GCCACCGAGAAGGGCTTGGTCAGGTAGTCGTCGGCGCCGAGCTCCAGGCCCAGCACGCGGTCGAGCTCGGTGCTCCTGGCCGTGAGCATCAGGATGGGCGTGGCGCGGCCGCGCGCGCGCAGCGCCTTGATGACCTCCAGCCCGTCCAACCTGGGCATCATCAGGTCGAGCACGAGCAGGTCGCTGGCGCGTTCGGTCTGGCTGTCCAGCGCCGCCTGGCCGTCGGCGACCGCCTGCACCGCATAACCCGCCTGCTGCAGGTTCAGCACGATGAGGTCGCGGATGTCGGTTTGGTCTTCGGCGACGAGGATCTTCGGCATAGGGGCCCGGGGTCGGCTTGGGGGCGCCGCGTCTTACAGCGCGACTCGAGGGCGATGTGATCGAACTGTGAGGTTCGGTGAGGCCGGCGCGAGGCGCGGCCTGCACAGTTTAGTCACCCCCCGCCGACCGGAGACGCCCCATGCAGCCCAGCCCCACCACCGCCCGCTCACGCGCCCCACTGCACGCCCCGCAGGGCCTGCACGATACCGAATTCGCCGCCGCCTGCGAGGCGCCGGGCCCGGTGGGCTGGGCCGACCTCTGGCCGCAGCGCGAGTACCTCGTGCGCTTTGCGCGCCGCCGCCTGCTCGACCCGGCGCTGGCCGAAGACCTGGTGCATGACGTCTTCGAGGCCGTGATGACGGGGCGTGCGCAGTTCGCGGGGCGGTCGGCCCTGCGCAGCTGGCTGGTGGCCATCCTCAAGCACAAGATCGTCGACCTGATCCGCCAGCGCAGTGGCCACGACAGCCTGGACCAGGGCGGCGGCGACGACGAGCCAGGCCCGGCCGACATCCTGGCCTGCCCGCGGCCGCGCCCCGACGAGATGGCCGAGCAGCGCCAGCGCCTGGCGCAGACGCTGGCCCGCATCCGCGCCCTGCCCGAGACGCTGCGCCACGTGGTCGAACTGCGGCTGCTGCGCGACGAGAGCACCGAGACGGTGTGCCGCACGCTGGCCATCACCGAGCAGAACCTGTTCGTGCGCCTGCACCGCGCGCGGCGGGCGCTGGCGAGCTGAGGGCGCTGCGGGCGCGCCGGTTCAAGCCGTGCCGCGCTCCAGCCGCTGGTGCAATGCCTGCGTGGCGCCAAAACCCGCTTCGAGTTGTGCCAGCAGGTCCGCAGCGCGGCCGCGGTTGTCGCCGTGCAGGTTGCACACATAGACGTCCAGCGTCGCGCCGCCGATCTCGGGCCAGGTGTGCACGGCCAGGTGCGACTCGGCCAGCAGCACCACGCCGGTGACGCCGCCCGGTGAAGCAAATCGGTAGAAGAGTTCGCCCACGGCCTGCAGCCCTGCGGTGCGCACCGCCTGCAGGCAGTGGCGGCGCAGCGCTTCGGGGTCGGTCATCAGCGGCGCGGCCGGCGGGCAGCCGCGCAGGTCGGCTGTGAGGTGCAGGCCGTGCATGGCCGCGGATGATACGAAGCCGCGATGCGCCGGCCCGCGGCCGCGCCGGGCGGGATATCAGCCGCGCACCACCGCACGCCTTCGACCGGCCCGCTTGGCCTGGTAGAGCGCAGCGTCGGCGCCGGCCCACAGATGCTCGGTGTCCAGGCCCGCTTCGGCCTGGCCCACCTGCACGCCGCCGATGCTGAGCGTGACATGGCCGGCCACCGGCGAGTCGCCATGCGGCAGCATGGCCGCGTCCATCGCCGACAGGCAGCGGTCGGCCTGGGTCTGCGCCTCGCCCGCTGCGGGATGCAGCAGCAGCATCGCGAACTCCTCGCCGCCGATGCGCGCCACCACGTCGGTGGGCCGGCGTGCGGTGCTGCGCAGCAACTCGGCCACACGGCGCAAGGTCGCGTCGCCAGCCGGGTGGCCGTGGCAGTCGTTGTAGCGCTTGAAGTAATCGACGTCGAACATCAGCAGCGCCAGCGGCAGCCCATGGCGGGCCGCGCGCGCGCACTCCTCGGCCAGCCGGCGATCGAAGTGGCGCCGGTTCGCCAGCCCGGTGAGCGCGTCGGTCTCGGACAGGTGCGCCAATTCGACGTTCATGGCATCCAGGCGTGCGTTGAGCTCGGTCAGCGCCTTCTCGCGGCGCGCCGATTCGGCCTGTGCCGCCATGAGGTCGCTGACATCGACGCTGTGCGCCAGCAGGCTGCCGTCGCTGAGCCGCTGCTCGACGATCCGACGCCAGCGCCCGCCGGGCAGCTGGCGCAGCAGCGGCCCGCCGGGCTGTCTATGGTCTGCCACCCTCTGCGCGATCCAGGCCTCGGGGTCGGCTTGCGCCTGCGGCGCCAGGCCGGCCGCGACAACTTCGCGCAGCAGGCCCTCGAAGGTCATGCCGGGCCGCAGGCGGTCGGCGATGGGCTCATACACCGATCGGAAATCGCGGTTGCACAACACCAGCCGGTCGTCCGGGCCCCACACGACCACGGCGGCCTCCATCGCATCGAGCAACTCTCGCTGGTTGGCCGCGGCCGCATCGGCGCGCGCGGCAGTTTCGTCGAGCCGGTGCGCCAGCCGCCAGACGAGCAGGAAGTTGACCAACACCAGCACGGCGGCCGAGAGGGCCGTCACGCCCGTCCAGAAGCGGCCCGAGGGCGTTTGCGTGTCCAGCACGGCCAGCACGACCACCAGGCCGATGCCCACGACCACCAGTGCGGCAGCGGCCTGCCGCAGCGTGCGGGTCAGGGGGGGCGTCGACATGAGCGTGCGCAGGCAGGCGTCGCGTTAGCCATTTGGGCAATTATCAGCGGCGGGGGTGCCTCCTAGAATCGACGATCGCGGTCTGCCCGCCCCACTCTGCCCTTTGCGCCCGTTGCCATGCCTGACCACATTCCCAAGACCGCCCTGATGGCCAACGCCATCCGCGCACTGGCCATGGACGCCGTGCAACAGGCCAACTCGGGCCACCCCGGCGCGCCGATGGGCATGGCCGAAGTGGCCGTCGCGCTGTGGGGCGACGCCCTCAAGCACAACCCGGCCGATCCACACTGGGCCGACCGCGACCGCTTCGTGCTGAGCAATGGCCACGGCAGCATGCTGCTCTACGCGCTGCTTCACCTGACGGGCTACGACCTGCCGATGAGCGAGCTGCGCGGCTTCCGCCAGCTGCACAGCAAGACCCCGGGTCACCCCGAGGTCGACGTGACGCCGGGCGTCGAGACCACCACCGGCCCGCTGGGCCAGGGCCTGGCCAACGCGGTGGGCATGGCGCTGGCCGAGAAGCTGATGGCGGCAGAGTTCAACCGCCCCGGCCACGCCGTCGTCGACCACCACACCTGGGTCTTCATGGGCGACGGCTGCCTGATGGAAGGCATCAGCCACGAGGCCTGCGCGCTGGCAGGCGCCTGGCGCTTGAACAAGTTGATCGCGCTGTACGACGACAACGGCATCAGCATCGACGGCCCCGTGGCGCCCTGGTATGTCGACGACGTGAGCAAGCGCTTCGACGCCTACGGCTGGAACGTCATCGGCCCGCTCGACGGCCACGACGTGAAGGCGGTGCGCGCCGCCATCGAGCAGGCGCGCGCTTCGGCCACGCGGCCGACGCTGATCGTCTGCAGGACCACCATCGGCAAGGGCAGCCCCAACCGCGCCGGCACCGCAAAGGCGCACGGCGAGGCGCTGGGCGCGGCCGAGATCGCGCTCACGCGCGAGGCCATGGGCTGGACACACGAACCCTTCGTGATCCCCGAGGCCGCCTATGGCGCCTGGGACGCGCGCACCGTCGGCAGCGCCGCGCAGACACGCTGGGCCGAGGCCTTCGCCGCCTACCGCAAGGCCCACCCCGAACTGGCCACCGAGTTCGAGCGCCGCATGCTGGGGCACCTGCCGGCCAATTTCGCGCAGACCGCGGTCGACGCCGTGATTGCCGCGCACACCAAGGCCGAGACGGTGGCCAGCCGCAAGGCCAGCCAGATCGCGCTCGAAGCCTTTACCAAGGCCCTGCCCGAGATGCTGGGCGGCAGCGCCGACCTCACCGGCAGCAACCTCACCAACACCTCGTCGACCCCGGCGCTGCGCTTCGCGGCGGACGGCACGCCCACGGCCAGCGACGGCGGCCAGCCCGGCCGCCACGTCAACTACGGCGTGCGCGAATTCGGCATGGCCGCGGTGATGAACGGCGTCGCGCTGCACGGCGGCTACATCCCCTACGGCGGCACCTTCCTGACCTTCAGCGACTACAGCCGCAACGCCATCCGCATGGCCGCGCTGATGAAAAAACGTGTCGTCCACGTCTTCACCCACGACAGCATCGGCCTGGGCGAAGACGGCCCCACGCACCAGAGCGTGGAGCACGCGGCCAGCCTGCGGCTGATCCCCAACCTCGACGTCTGGCGCCCGGCCGACACCGCCGAGACCGTGGTGGCCTGGACGCTGGCACTCGGCAACCGCACGCGCCCCAGCGCGCTGCTGCTCAGCCGCCAGAACCTGCCCTACCTGCCCAAGGCGGCGCTCGACGACATCGGCAAGGGCGCCTACGTGCTGGCCGAGCCTTCCGAGGTCGGCCTCAAACGCAAGGCGCAGGCGGTGATCATCGCCACCGGCAGCGAGGTCAGCCTGGCGCTGCACGCGCAGGCCGAACTCGCGAAGTTCAAGATCGCCGTGCGCGTGGTCAGCATGCCCAGCACCAGCGTCTTCGACCGCCAGAGCGTGAAGTACAAGACCGCCGTGCTGCCGGCCGGCGTGCCGCGCATCGCGGTCGAGGCCGGTGTCACCGACGGCTGGTGGAAGTACGGCTGCGCCGCGGTGGTGGGCATCGACACCTACGGCGAAAGCGCGCCGGCGCCGGCGCTGTTCAAGCACTTCCACCTCACGGCGCAGAACCTGGCCGACACGGTGCGCTTGGTGCTGAAGGGCTGAAGGGCTTCTGCCATGCGTCTTGCCGCCCTGCTGCTGATCACCCTGGCCGGCATAGCCCGGGCGCAGGCGCCGGACGTACAACTTGCGCCTTCGCGGCTGGTCGAGTGCCTGACGCCGCCCGCGGCCCTGCGCGGCCAACCGGAATACCCCACGGCCTTGGACAAACGCGGCGAGGGCGGGCGGGTGCTGGTGGAGATGGTCTTCACCGGCGTAGACCGAAGGCCCGAGGTCAATGTGCTCGAGAACCAGGGCGACGAGAGCCTGGCGCAAGCCGTCAAGGCCCACGTCACCGCTTTCCGTATGCCTTGCGCCGAAGCGGCCGATCTTCCCGTGCGCCTGCGCCAGAATTACATTTTCAAACCCGGCAGCCCGGTTCTGTGGACAACGCCCACCGACGAGGCCGCCGCCTCGCGTGCGCGGGTGCTCAAGTGCATGGCTGCCAACGACGGCAGCAAGCACCCCGATTACCCGGCTTGGGCACGTCGCGTGGGCGCGCAGGGTCGGGTGCTGGCGAAACTTCGCTTCTCGGGGCCCGATTTGCCGCCTGAAGTCGCCCTGCATGCCAGCAGCCGCGCCGTGCAGCGCCTGGCCGAAGACGCCGTGCAACCCTGGGCTGCCAAGCTGCGCCTGCCCTGTATCGAAGGCGCCGCCATCGAGACCTTTGTCCAGTTCGTGTTCCGGGTGGAGGATGCACCAGCCTTCGGGTTCAGGGACGCGACCTTCTTTTCCTTCCTGCGGAGGGCCAAGAACTTGGACCGGCCGGGTGCTGTCTTCGACACCGCCACCATGGCTTGCCCCTTCGACCTGACGCTCATCTACCGGCAGCCTTACTACCCCAACCAGGTCGGCGAGCGTGATGCGGCTCAGGCCTCGCGCCGCCCGCTGCTCGAGTGGCTATCGACGCTGGTGCTCGACCTCGGGCAAGCGCAGCAGGATTCAGTGGCCGGCGACACCGTCACCTTCACCGTTCCGTGTCTCAAGATCGATTTCAACCCCAAGGAGAAAACCTCGTGACCATCAAAGTTGGCATCAACGGCTTCGGCCGCATCGGGCGCATAGTGTTCCGCGCCGCGGTGCAGAACTTCCCCGGCATCGAGATCGTCGGCATCAACGACCTGCTCGAGCCCGACTACCTGGCCTACATGCTGAAGTACGACAGCGTGCACGGCCGCTTCAAGGGGGGCGAGATCACCATCGACGGCAACACCCTCATCGTCGGCGGCAAGCGCATCCGCCTCACCGCGCACAAAGACCCGGCGCTGCTGGCCTGGGGCGACATCGGCGCCGACATCGTGGTCGAGGCCACCGGCCTGTTCCTGACCAAGGACACCTGCCGGAAGCACATCGACGCGGGTGCCAAAAAGGTCATCCAGAGCGCGCCCAGCAAGGACGACACGCCGATGTTCGTCTACGGCGTCAACGACAAGACCTACGCCGGCCAGACCATCATCAGCAACGCGTCCTGCACGACGAACTGCCTGGCCCCCGTGGCCAAGGTGCTGCACGACAGCTTCGGCATCAAGCGCGGCCTGATGACCACCGTGCACGCCGCCACCGCGACGCAGAAGACGGTCGACGGCCCGAGCAACAAGGACTGGCGCGGCGGCCGCGGCATCCTGGAGAACATCATCCCCAGCAGCACCGGCGCGGCCAAGGCCGTGGGCGTGGTCATCCCCGAGCTCAACAAGAAACTCACCGGCATGGCCTTTCGCGTGCCCACCAGCGACGTGTCGGTGGTCGACCTGACGGCCGAGCTGGTGAAGGAAGCCAGCTTCGAGGACATCTGCAACGCGATGAAGGCCGCCGCCGCCGGCCCGATGAAGGGCGTGCTGGCCTACACCGAGGACAAGGTGGTGGCCACCGATTTCCGCGGCGAGCCCTGCACCAGCGTCTTCGACGCCGACGCCTCGATCGCGCTGGACAAGACCTTCGTCAAGGTCGTGTCCTGGTACGACAACGAGTGGGGCTACTCGAACAAGGTGCTCGAGATGGTGCAGGTGATGGCGCGCTGACGCCGGCTGAGGCCGCTTGCAGGCCGCGGCCCGCGCTCCGCCGCGGGCCCGCCTAAACTGATGCCATGACTGCTCAGCACACTGCCGCCGCCCTGCTTCTTTCCATGCTGCTGTCGGCGCTGCCGGCGCGAGGCGCAGCACTGGGGCCGGTGCCGGGCGAGGTCATCGTGCAGTTCAGGCCCGGCGCCTCACTGACGCGGCAGGTGGCGCTGTCGGCACGGGCCACGCCCGGCACCGTGCGCGACGTGCTGGCCGAGCGCGCGGCCGTGATGGGCACCCGCCTGGGCCGCGTGCTGAAGGCCGGCAGCGCGGTGGGCGAGCGCACGCAGGTGCTGAGCGCCGAAGGCCTGACGGCCGCCGAACTGGCCGCCCGGCTGGCCGCCGACCCCGACGTCGAGTTCGCGGTGCCCAACGGCCGCGCGCGCCGCACCGCCGCGCCCAACGACCCGCTCTACCCCGTCTCGGCCACCGAGCGGCGCAGCAACGGCATCTTCCTGCAGGACGGCCCGGCCAGCGGCCAGTGGTACCTGCGCGCGCCGGCAGCCACGCTGGCCCAGGGCCCGGTGTCGTCGGTAGACATCGAGCGCGCCTGGGCGCGCAGCCGCGGCAGTGCGTCCGTCGTGGTGGCCGTGCTGGATACTGGCGTGCGGCCCGAACACCCCGACCTCGCCGGCCGCCTGCTGCCGGGCTACGACTTCATCAGCAACGCCACGGTCGCCAACGACGGCGGCGGCCGCGACGCCGATCCGGCGGACCCCGGCGACTGGGTCACCCTGGCCGAGAGCAGTACCAGCACCTTCACCGACTGCAGCGCCGAAAACAGCAGCTGGCATGGCACCAAGACCACCGCGCTGGTGGGTGCGTCGGCCGACAACGCCGTGGGCATGGCCGGCACCGCGCCCGGCGTCAGCGTGCTGCCCGTGCGCGTCCTTGGCAAGTGTTTCGGCAGCGAATCGGACATCTGGGCGGCGATGAAGTGGGCAGCGGGCATCTCCATCCCTGGCGTGCCCGATAACCCGACCCCGGCCAAGGTGCTCAACCTCAGCCTGGGCGGCGTTGGCAGTTGCAGCGCCGGCTACCAAGCCGCGGTTGACGAGGTCTTGGCCAGGGGTGCCGTGATCGTCGCCGCCGCAGGCAACAGTGCCGGCGGGCCGGTGGGCGCGCCCGCCAACTGCGTCGGCGTCATCGGCGTTGCGGCACTGCGCCACGCCGGGTTGAAGGTCGGCTTCTCCGACCTCGGGCCGCAGATCTCCATCGCCGCGCCGGGCGGCAACTGCATCAACATCACCGCCGGCTCGCCCTGCCTGTACCCGCTGGTGACGGCCACCAACAGCGGCACGCAAGGCCCCGTGGGCAACGGCACCTGGACCAGCAGCTACGACGCCAGCGTGGGCACCAGCTTCGCGTCGCCGTTGGTCGCCGCCACCGCCGGGCTGATGTTCTCGGCGCAGCCGGCGCTGACGCCGGCGCTGCTGCTGGCGCGCATGCAGGCCACCGCGCGTCCCTTCCCGACCACTGGCGGCGACAACTCCATCGTGCCGCCTCTGGCTGTGCGCCGCTGCGACGAGCCCAACCGATTCAACTCGGGAACTGATCCCAACAACTACGCGCTCGACCTCCAGTGCTACTGCACCACCGGTGTGTGCGGGGCGGGAATGCTCGACTCGGGTGAAGCCGTGCGGGCTGTCGTTGAGGCCGTGGCCAAGATCACGGTCAGCACGGCTGCGCCGACCGCCGGCAGTCCAGTCCTGCTTTCGGGCACCGCCAGTTTGCCCCCACCGGTGGGTGCGCAATCACTTGGCTACTCGTGGAGCCTTGTCGATGGCGGCGGTGTCGTTACCGCTTTCGATGGTGAAGTCAACGCCAGCACGGCCAGACTCATCCCATCTGCGGCCGGCACCTTCACCGTCCAGCTGACAGTGACCGATGCTCAAGGCATTACTACCTCGAAGCGCCAATCCGTAACCGTAGCCGCGGCCCCTGCTTTGCCGCCGGCCACGGGCGGCGGCGGCGGCGCCACATCGGCGCCCTGGCTGGCCCTGCTGACGCTGGCGGTGGCCGCGCTGTTCAGGGACGCGCGGCGCCAGCGCAGGGCTTGAAGCCGCCGGCAAAGGCCTCGGCCGGCAGCGCCTGCAGCCGCGCCTGCTGCTCGGGCAAGACGCGCGCAAAGCGCAGCACCGCGAGCGCCGGCGCCACCGGCAGCGAGACCACGCGAGCCCCCTTCAGCGGCGCGCTGGCGGCCGCCAGCACGGCCAGCGCAGCCTCGGCTTCGGCGCGCGTGGCATGGCGCGCCAGCACCAGGCCGGGCGCCAGGTCGGCCGGAGCTTCCAGCAGCTCGAATTCCAGGCCCAGCCGGCGCAGCTCGGCCTCGCGCGCGCGCCGCGCGGCAGCATCGGGCACGCGCCCGGCGTAGACCAGCCAGCGCGGCGGCGGCGGCAGGGGTTCCCGCGTCCAGCTGCCGGTGGGGAAGTTCGCCGGCGCCAGCGCGCTGGCCAGCAGCGCCTCGGCAGCGACGATGTCGCTGTCGCGCAGCGGCCCGGCCTCCAGGCACACCGCGGCGGCGGCGCGGGCGGCCACCACCGCCGCGCTGGCCGCCGTCGGCGCCAGCACACGCACGGCCTCGGCGTTGAGCTGGTTGGCGAAACGCCCGGGTTCGTGGTCGGCATGGCGCGGCGGCGCGAACGCCGGCGCCAGGACGCCCCGCGTCCAGGCGAAGAAGGCCAGGTTGGCGAGCAGCAGCAGCACGACGAGGGCGCGCAGCATTTCAGTACCCCGCAGCAGCGAGTGCCGTCATCCGGCCACCGTGTCCAGGCGCACGCTGACTTCGCCGCTGACGACCAGGTGCACGCCGCCGCTCAGCACGCGCAGCGCGCCACGGCTGTCGACGCCATCGGCCACACCGGCGGGCACCTCGGCCAGCGTGGTGGTGACGGCCTGCCCGCGCAGCAGGTCGCGGCGCGCGAAGGCGGGCACCAGCGGCGCAAAGCCGCGCTTCTCGAAGTCGAGCAGCGCACGCACCAGCGGCGCGGCCATGCGGGCCAGCGCCGCCGGCGCGCTGACGCCGGGCCACATCTCCTGCAGGCAGGCATGACCCTGGGGCAGGTCGGGCACGGCCTGCGGCAGCACGTTCAGGCCCACGCCCACCACGCACATGCGGCGCTGGCCCACGCTCACCGTCTCGATGAGGACGCCGCCGAGCTTGCGGCCACGCGAAGGCGGCGAACCGGCGTCGACCAGCCAGAGGTCGTTGGGCCACTTCAGCAGCAGTCGTGGCGAACCTGGCCCGGTGGCCGGTGCGTCTGGCGCCGCGCCAGCGGCATCGGTGCCGCCGGGGTCCAGCGCCTCGGCCAGCGCCAGCCCGACAGCCAGCGACAGCCCCGACCAGTCGACCGGCGCCAGCGGCAGGCCGAGCGAAAACGTCAGCGAGGCCCCGCCGCTTGACACCCAGTCGCGGCCCTGCCGGCCGCGGCCGCGGGTCTGCTGTTCGGCCACCAGCAGGCAGGGCTGTACATCGGCGTCGCGGCGGCCCAGCGGCGTCGGGCTGCCCGCGCCGGCAGCATCGAGCTCAGCGGGGCGGCTGATCGGCGCATCGCGGGCGCCGCCTTGCAGCCGGGCGCGATGCAGCAGCACGCTGTTGGTCGAGTCGGTGCGCGCCAGCACCTCCACGCTCAGGCCCGGCAGCAGCGGCTGCAATTGCTGCCACAGGGCCTCGGCGTTCCATTGCAGGTGGACGGCAGTGGTCATGGCGGCTTCGGTCAGACGGTCTCAGCGTTTCGGGGTGAGCATGGTGCCGCGGCAGCGCGGGCTGCCGCAGCGGCACGTGTACTCTTTCTTCAGCCTGGCCGTGTAGCGCTCGTCGATCACCAGGCCGTAGTCGTAGAACAGCTCTTCGCCGGGCTTGAGCCTGCGCAGCGCCTTGATGAAGACGCGGCCCCCGGTTTCCTCGGCCTGGCAGTTGGGCGCGCAGGCATGGTTGATCCAGCGCGCGGCGTTGCCGCCCACCTTGGCGTCGATGACGTGCGTGCCGTCGTCGAGGCTGAAGTAGAAGGTGTGGTTGGGGTCGGCCGGGTCGTGCGGATGGCGGCGCAGGGCCTCGGGCCAGGCTATGACCTCGCCCTTGTATTCGATGATGCGTTCACCGCGCGCGATGGGCTGCAGCGCAAAGACGCCCTTGCCGTGCACGCCGCTCTTCCGAACCTGGATGCGACGTTTGTCTGTGGGGGTGACTTGCGGGGTCGGGCTCATTGGGTACATTGAAATCGTACGAGCGCGCGCATGTGCGCATGCAGGTGCGCGCGAGATCGGCGGCATTGTAGGCAAGGCAGCCCGCAGGCCCGCCGCAGGTTAGATTCCCAGGGAACCATGAGCAAAACCATCATCATTGCCGAGAAGCCCAGCGTGGCGCAGGACATCGTGCGCGCACTCACCCCCGTGGCGGGCAAGTTCGAGAAGCACGCCGAGCACTTCGAGAACGACCGGTACGTCGTCACCTCGGCCGTGGGCCACCTGGTGGAGATCAAGGCGCCGGAGGAATACGACGTCAAGCGCGGCAAGTGGAGCTTCGCCAACCTGCCCGTCGTGCCGCCGCACTTCGACCTCGCGCCCATAGACAAGGCCAAGACGCGGCTCAACGCCGTCGTCAAGCTCGTCAAGCGCAAGGACGTGACGGCCATCATCAACGCCTGCGACGCGGGGCGCGAGGGCGAGCTGATCTTCCGCCTCATCGTGCAGTACGCGGCCGACAGCGAGAAGAAGGCCACCACCGCGGCCAAGCCGATCAGGCGCCTGTGGCTGCAGAGCATGACGCCGCAGGCCATACGCGAAGGTTTCGAGCAGCTGCGCAGCGACACGCAGATGCAGGGCCTGGCCGACGCGGCACGCAGCCGCAGCGAGGCCGACTGGCTGGTGGGCATCAACGGCACGCGCGCCATGACGGCCTTCAACAGCCGCGACGGCGGCTTCTTCCTGACCACCGTGGGGCGCGTGCAGACGCCCACGCTGAGCATCGTGGTCGAACGCGAGGAGAAGATCCGCAAGCACGTCTCGCGCCCCTACTGGGAGGTGAAGGCGAACTTCGACGCCGTGGCCGGCCAGTACGAAGGCAAGTGGTTCGACACCAAGTGGAAGAAGAACCCCGACGATGCCGAGGCGCGCGCCGACCGGCTGTGGGACCAGGCCCACGCCGAGGCCATCGCCGCCGCGGTGCGAGGCCAGCCGGCGCTGGTCACCGACGAGGCCAAGCCCAGCACGCAGGCCAGCCCGCTGCTGTACGACCTGACGACCTTGCAGCGCGAGGCCAACAGCCGCTTCGGCTTCAGCGCCAAGACCACGCTGGGCCTGGCGCAGGCGCTGTACGAGAAGCACAAGGTGCTGACCTACCCGCGCACCGACAGCCGCGCGCTGCCCGAGGACTACCTGGCCACGGTGAAGGAGACCTTCACCATGCTGGCCAAGGAGGATCTGCCGGGGCCGCTGCGCGAACTGAGCGCGCATGCCAAGAAGGGCCTGAAGGAGGGCTACGTCAAGCCCACCAAGCGTGTCTTCGACAACACCAAGGTGTCGGACCACTTCGCCATCATCCCGACGCTGCAGGCGCCGAGGTCGCTCACCGAGATCGAGCTCAAGCTCTACGACATGGTGGTCAAGCGCTTTCTGGCGGTGTTCTACCCGTCGGCGGAATTCATGGTCACCACGCGCCACAGCAAGGTGCAGCACGCCGGACAGGAGTACGTCTTCCAGACCAACGGCAAGGTGCTGGTCAACGCCGGCTGGCTGGCCGTCTACGGCAAGGAGGCGCAGGACGACGACGCGAATCTCGTCGCCGTGGCGCCGGGCGAGCAGGTGCGTGTGGAAAGCGTCGACGTCAACGCGCTGAAGACCAAGCCGCCGGCGCGCTACACCGAAGCCACGCTGCTGAGCGCGATGGAAGGCGCGGGCAAACTGATCGAGGACGAGGACCTGCGCGACGCGATGAAGGAAAAGGGCCTGGGCACGCCGGCCACGCGCGCGCAGACCATCGAGGGCCTGATCGCCGAAAAATACATGCTGCGCGACGGCCGCGAGCTCGTGCCCACGGCCAAGGCCTTTCAGCTCATGACGCTGCTGCGCGGCCTGGCCATCGAGGACCTGACACGAGCCGACCTCACCGGCAACTGGGAGTACCAGCTCGCCGAGATGGAGCACGGCCGGCTGAGCCGCGGCGCCTTCATGGCCGAGATCGCCAAGATGGCCGAGCGCATCGTCAAGAAGGCCAAGGAATACGACCGCGACACCATCCCCGGCGACTACGCCACGCTCGCCGTGCCGTGCCCCAATTGCGGCGGTGTGGTCAAGGAGAACTACCGCCGCTTCAGCTGCACGCGTGCCGACGGCGGAAACCTCCCCGGCGGCGGCGACGCCGCCGGGGAGGGCTGCGGTTTCAGCATCACCAAGATTCCGGCCGGCCGCGCCTTCGAGACCGCCGAGGCCGAAGCCCTGCTCCGCGACAAGCAGATCGGGCCGCTGGAGGGTTTTCGCAGCAAGGCGGGCTGGCCGTTCACGGCCGAGATCAAGCTCGCCTACGACGACGAGATCAAGAACTGGAAGCTCGAGTTCGACTTCGGCGACGACGCCAAGAACGCCGAAGGCGACGGCGAGCCGGTCGACTTCTCGGGCCAGCAGAGCCTGGGCGCCTGCCCCAAGTGCAAGGGCCATGTCTACGAGCACGGCAGCAACTACGTCTGCGAGCACAGCGTGGGCGCACACGTGACCTGCGACTTCAAGACCGGCAAGATCATCCTGCAGCAACCGGTGCCGCCCGAAGAGGTAACGAAACTGCTGGCCAGCGGCAAGACCAGCCTGCTGGAGAACTTCGTCAGCAACAAGACGCGGCGCAAGTTCAAGGCCTTCCTGGCCTGGGATGCGAAGGAGGGCAAGGTGGGCTTCGAGTTCGAGCCGCGGGCGGCCAAGTTCCCGCCCAAGGGCGCGGCGGCCAAGAAGGTGGCGGCGAAGAAGGCCGCCGCCTGAGCGGCGGCGGAGCGCCCCCTGGACGACACCGCCTGGCCCTGCCTGCGCGTGCACGGCGCGCGCTGCCTGCTGCACGTGGCGGTGACGCCCAACGCGCCGCGCACCCAGGCCGATGGCCTGCACGACGGCTGCCTGCGCGTGCGCCTGCACGCGAGCCCGGTGGACGGCAAGGCCAACGACACGCTGGTGGCCTGGCTGGCCGCCGAACTGGGTCTGCCGCGCCGCGCCGTGCAGCTGCTGCGCGGCGACAGCACCCGGCGCAAGCAGCTGGCGGTGGACGCGGCGCCGGCCACCCTCGAGCGCTGGCTGGCCCAGGTGCTGGCGCAGGCCTGACACCATGACCACCGCCGTGCTGGCCAAGCTGCTGGCGATGTTCTTCACCGTCGCACTGGGCTGGGTGGCCGGGCGCCAGGGCTGGCTGGGCCAGCTCGAAACCCGCGCCGAGGCCGCCGAACCCAAGCAGACGGCGCCGACCTCCGAGGCCGACCCCGCCCGCGTGCTGGGCAACGTCGCCTTCTTCATCTTCGTGCCGGCGCTGCTGTTCCGCACCACGGCACGGCTGGACCTCGCGCACATGCCGTGGCGCACGCTGGCCGCGTTTTTCGTGCCCGTGCTGGCCATCCTGTTCGTCGTCTACCTGTGGCAGCGCCGGCAGGCGGCGCGGCTGGGCGCTGCGGCGCCGGCGGTGCGCGCCATCACCTGCACCTTCGGCAACTCGGTGCAGGTGGGCATCCCGTTCGCCGCGGCGCTGTTCGGCGAGGCCGGGCTGGCCATCCACATCGCGCTCGTCAGCCTGCACGCGCTGGTGCTGCTGACGGTGCTGACCCTGCTGGTCGAGATGGACCTCGCGCGCGACCCCGCCCGCCACGCCCAGGCCCCGGCGCTGCTGCGCACGCTGGGCACGACGGCGCGCAACACCATCGTCCACCCGGTGGTGCTGCCGGTGCTGGCGGGGCTGGCCTGGAACCTCACCGGGCTGGGCCTGCACCCGGTGGTCGACGAGAGCCTGGCCACGCTGGCCACCGCGGTGGTGCCGGTGTGCCTGGTGCTCATCGGCGTCACGCTGGCGGCCTACGGCGTGCGCGGGCAGTGGCGCGGCGCGCTGGGCATCTGCCTGGTGAAGCTGTTGCTGCTGCCGGCCACGGTGCTGGCGCTGGCGCATTTCGCCTTCGGCCTGACCGGCCTGCCGCTGGCCGTGCTGGTGGTGATGGCGGCGCTGCCGGCGGGCAGCAACTCGCTGATCTTCGCGCAGCGCTACGGCACGCTGCAGGCCGAGACCACGGCGGCCATCGTGCTGTCGACGGTGCTGTTCGCCGTCACGGCGTCGGGCTGGCTCGCGGTGCTGAAGCTGGTGGCGCCCTGAGGCGCATGGCAGCCGCGCCGCCGTCGGGGCGCGGGCCGATTGGCGACAATCGGCCCGACATGACACGCCAAGCCCACACCACCACCGCAGCCGGCGGCGCCGACATCCCCGCCCTCATGGCCCGCATGGGCCAGGCCGCGCGTGCCGCGGCCACCGTGATGGCCGCCGCCCCCACGCTGGCCAAGAACCGCGCCCTGCTGGCGCTGGCCCGCCGCCTGCGCGAAGCCGGCCCGCCGCTGCAGGCGGCCAACGAGAAGGACCTGCAGCCGGCGCGCAGTGCCGGCCTGGCCGCGCCGCTGGTCGACCGCCTGAGGCTCACGTCCGCCGTCGTCGCCACGGTGGCCGAAGGCTGCGAGCAACTCGCCGCGATGCCCGACCCCATCGGTGAGATCAGCGGCGTCAAGCGCCGGCCCAGCGGCATCAGTGTGGGCCGGATGCGCGTGCCGCTGGGCGTCTTCGGCATGATCTACGAGAGCCGGCCCAACGTCACCATCGAGGCCGCCTCGCTGGCCATCAAGAGCGGCAACGCCGCCATCCTGCGCGGCGGCAGCGAGGCGCTGCACTCCAACCTCGCGCTGGCCGAGCTGGTGGCGCAGGCGCTGGCCGAAGCCGGGCTGCCGGCCGCGGCCGTGCAGCTGGTGCCCACCACCGACCGCGCGGCGGTGGGCCGCCTGATCGCCATGCCCGAGTACGTCGACGTCATCATCCCGCGCGGAGGCAAGGGGCTGATCGCGCGCATCAGCGCCGAGGCCAGGGTGCCCGTCATCAAGCACCTCGACGGCAACTGTCACGTCTACGTCGATGAACAGGTCGACCTCGACCTCGCGGTGAACGTCACCGACAACGCCAAGACGCAGAAGTACAGCCCCTGCAACGCCGCCGAGAGCCTGCTCGTGCACGCGGCGCAGGCCGCCGCCTTCCTGCCGCGCATCGGCGACGTCTTCGCGGCCAAGGGCGTGGAGATGCGCTGCTGCGCACGCGCCGCCGCGCTGCTGGGCCCGCGGCCTGGCGTCGTCAGGGCCAGTGAAGAGGACTGGGCCGCCGAGTACCTGGCGCCCATCATCAGCATCAAGGTCGTGGACAGCCTGGATGAGGCCATGGCGCACATCAACCGCTACGGCTCGCACCACACCGACGCCATCCTGACGACGAACCACCCGAACGCGATGCGTTTCCTGCGCGAGGTCGACTCGGCCAGCGTGATGGTCAATGCCAGCACGCGTTTCGCCGACGGCTTCGAGTACGGCCTGGGTGCCGAGATCGGCATCAGCACCGACAAGTTCCACGCCCGCGGGCCGGTCGGGCTGGAGGGACTGACCTCGTTGAAGTGGCTGGTGCTGGGGCAGGGCGAAGTGCGCGCATGAGCGCGCAGCAGATCACCGTGCTGGCCCTGGCCGCCGTGCTGATGTTCTGGGCCGTCGGCGCCTACAACCGCCTGGTGGCGCTGCGCAACGACATCGCGTCGGCCTGGGCCAAGGTGGACGCGGCGCTGGCGCAGCGCAGGGCCGCGGCCGAACCGCTGCTGGCGGCGTTGCGTGAGCCGCTCAGCGCCGAAGAAGGTGCGCTCGACGCCTGGCAGGCCGCGATGGGCGACGCCGCGCGTGCCGCGGCCGCGGTCACGGCACGGCCCGTGGCGCCGGTGCACACGACGGCCTGGGTGGGCACCGAGGTGGCGCTGTCGGCCGCCGCCAGCCGCGTCCTTGCGCTGCTCGAGCAGCAGCCCGAGCTGCGCCAGCACGAGGCCATCGCCATGCCGGTGCTGGGTTGGCTCGAGTCCAGCAAGCGGCTGCGCTTTGCGCGCCAGCTCTACAACGAGGCCGCTGCGCCCTACGACGAAGCCATCGCCACCTTCCCGACGCGGCTGCTGGTGCGCGCGTTCCGCTTCGGGCCGGCGGGGCGGCTGTAGGGCCGCGCTGGCCGCTCAGGGCTGACCGACGATCGAGGCCGTGGCCATCAACTCCTCGAACAGCGCCAGCGACACCTGCCCCGAGACCGCGAACGGGTCGAGCGTGGGCCGCTCGCTGTACTTCAGCAGCAGCGCCGGGTTCAGGCGCGACATGTTCACCTGGCCCATGCTCCAGCCGGCAAAGCGGCGCTCGCCGATCTCTTCGTAGCACAGCAGCGTCACGCCGCGGTGGCGCGGGTCGGCGGCGATGCGGTTGTAGAGCGCGTTGACGGCCTCGCGGCCGCCCTCGAGCAGCTGCAGGAAGATGCCCTGGCTGAAGCACAGCACCCCGGTGACGCCGAGCGCCGGGTTGTTGGCCTTGCTCTTGCGAAGGATGGCGACCAGCTCTTCCTGGTCGACGTCGGCCGCGGCGCGGCTGGCATAGAGAAGTCTGACGAGCATGACGGGGCCTCGGTGATCGTTGTCAGTTCTGTTTGCGGGGCAGCAGCGAGAGAAACTCGCGCCGCAGGCTGGCGTCCTTCAGGAAGGCGCCGCGCATCACGCTGTTGACCATCGCGGTGTCGGTGTCCTTGACGCCGCGCCAGTGCATGCAGAAGTGGTCGGCTTCCATCACGATGGCCAGGCCGTCGGGTCGCACGCGCTCCTGCAGCTCGTTGGCCAGCATCGTGACGGCCTCTTCCTGGATCTGCGGCCGGCTCATCACCCAGTCGGCGATGCGCGCGTACTTGCTCAGGCCGATGAGGTTGCTGTGCTCGTTGGGCAGGATGCCTATCCACACCTTGCCGAAGATCGGACACATGTGGTGGCTGCAGGCGCTGCGCACGGTGATGGGGCCGACGATCATCAGCTCGTTCAGGCGCTCGACGTTCGGGAACTCGGTGACGCTGGGCATCGGCACGTAGCGGCCGCGAAACACCTCCTCGAGGTACATCTTGGCCACGCGCTGCGCGGTCTCGTTGGTGTTGTGGTCGCTGTCGGTGTCGATCACCAGCGCCTGCAGCACCTCTTGCAGCTTGGCCGCCACCTCGGCCTTGAGCTCGGCCAGCTCGCCTTCGCGCACGAAGGCCGCGATGTTGTCGTTGGCGTGGTGGCGCTGCCGCGCCTGCACCAGGCGCCAGCGGATGCGCTGGCTGGCGGGCAGCGCGGCGAGCTCCTGCTCGCTGCGGAAGATGGGGGCGCCGTCGTCGGCGCGGGTTGCGAGCTTGCGGGCCATGGGTCCGTTGAAGTTCGAGACAGGGAAAGTTCATTGTGCGCCGCCACGACGGGCCTTGCTGCCGCAGGGGCGCAAGCGGCGCCGGACGCCCCTGCAGGGCCGGCTAGACTGCCCCGCATGAGCCTGCACCCGAACCCGCCCAACACGCAAGGCTCACCCCCACTGGCACGCCTGCTCGAGCACACCGCCGACGCCGTGCAGGCGGTGCGCGGCGGCAAGTCGCTCACCGACGTGCTGACGCGCTGCCCGGCCGACCTGCGCCCCGGCGTGCAGTCGCTCAGCTTCCATACCCTGCGCTGGCTCGGCAGCGCCACCGAGGTGCGCGCGAAGCTGGCGCCCAAGACGCCGCCGCCGGCAGTGGACGCGCTGCTGGTCACCGCGCTGGCACTGCTGTGGCCGGTGGAAGGCGAGGGCCCGCCGCCCTATGCCGAGCACACGCTGGTCGACCAGGCCGTGAGCGCCGCGCGTGTGCGCATACCGGCGGCGGCCAATTTCATCAACGCCGTGCTGCGGCGCTTCCTGCGCGAGCGCGAGGCGCTGGTGGTGGCCGCACGCCACAGCCCGCTGGGCGCCTACAACCACCCGCTGTGGTGGGTGGAGCGTGTGCGCCACGACTGGCCCCAGCACTGGCAGGCGCTGCTGGCCAGCGCCAACCAGCGCCCGCCGATGACGCTGCGCGTCAACGCTCGCCGCGGCACCGGTGAGTGTTACGTGCGTGGTCTGGCCGCACTGGGCCGCGCCGCCACGCTGCTGGACGACCCGGAGGGCACCACGCTGGGGGGCGGCCAGACCGTGGTGCTGGCCCAGCCCTGCGCGGTGCAGCAGCTGCCCGGCTTTGCCGAGGGCGAGGTCTCGGTGCAGGACGCCGCCGCGCAGCGTGCCGCCCGGCTGTTGCTGGACGGCGCCGTGCTGCCGCCCCGTGCGCGTGTGCTCGATGCCTGTGCCGCGCCCGGCGGCAAGACCGCGCACCTGCTCGAGCTGGCCGACCTGGACCTGCTGGCGCTCGACAGCGACCCGGTGCGCCTGGCCCGCGTGCAGGACAACCTGAACCGGCTGCGTCTCAACGCCGACCTCAGGGCCGGTGACGGCCGCCAGCCCCAGACCTGGTGGGACGGCCGGCCCTTCGATGCCATCCTGCTCGACGCGCCGTGCACCGCCAGCGGCATCGTGCGCCGCCACCCCGATGTGCGCTGGCTGCGCCGGCCCGACGACGTGCAGGCCCTGTCGCGCATACAGGCCGAATTGCTCGACGCCCTGTGGCCGTTGCTGGCACCCGGCGGCAGGCTGCTGTATGCCACCTGTTCGATCTTTCCTGCCGAAGGAAGACAGCAGATCGACGCGTTTTTGCAACGGCAGCCCCCTGGCGCGGCCTTGCTGCAACCCCAGTCGCCGGGCCACCTGCTGCCGCTGCCCGACAATGCTGGCATCGGGCCCGCCGGGCGCAGCGTGGCGCTGCAGGACGGTTTTTTCTACGCGCTGATCCAGAAGGCCCGCAGCCCCTGAACCCATCCCGCCGCCCTGCCCCATGCTCCCGCCGCCGGTCCGCCGCCTCACCATGCAGGGCCTGCTGCAGGGCCTGATGCGGCTCGGCGTGCTTGGGCTGAGCCTGGTGCTGGTGCTCGGGGCGCTGCTGGCGGCGCCCGCGGCACGGGCCCATGGGGTCGAGTTGGGGGCGCTGCAGGTGCAGCGTGCCGACGGCGCGCTGACGCTCGACTTCACCGTGCGTGTCAACCTGCCGCGTGCCGTCGAAGAAGCGCTGCAACGCGGCGTGCCGCTCTACTTCGTGGCCGAGGCGCGGCTGTTGCACGACCGCTGGTACTGGCGCGACGAACGCGTGGCGCGCGTGTCGCGCTCATGGCGGCTGGCCTACCAGCCGCTTACCGGGGCTTGGCGCGTCGGCCTGGGCGGGCTGAACCAGACCGTGCCCTCGCTCGGCGAGGCGCTGGCCATCGCCTCGCGCAGCGCCGGCTGGAAGCTCACCGAGATGTCGCAGCTCGACATCGACAAGCGCTACTACGTCGAGTTCAGCTACCGGCTAGACACGGCGCAGCTGCCCGGGCCGATGCAGTTCGGCCTCGGCGGCCTCGGCGGCCAGGGCGACTGGGCCGTGGGCGTGTCGCGGGTGCTCAAAGTCGAACTCGGCGCGCCATGAAACGCCGGGTTCGCGGGGCCGGTCGGTGAGCAGCTCGGCCCGCTGGGCCTGGATCGTCGCCACCGTGGCGGCCACCGGAGCCGGCATGGTGCTGGCCTTCCTGGTCTCGTTCAGCGCCCAGGGCGGCGGCTTCTACGAACGGCACTTCGTCTGGCTGTTCTGGGTCAACGTGGCGGTGGCGGCGCTGCTCACGCTGGTCATCGGTGTCGTCGCCCTGCGGCTGGCGATCCGCGTGCAGCGCGGCAAGTTCGGCAGTCGGCTGCTCATCAAGCTGGCCGGCATCTTTGCACTGGTGGGCCTGCTGCCGGGGCTGGTGATCTACACCGTGAGCTACCAGTTCGCCAACCGCAGCATCGCCGCGTGGTTCGACGTCAAGGTGGCCGGCGCGCTGGACGCCGGCCTGGCGCTGGGCAAGGGCACGCTGGAGGCGCTGGCCGCCGACCTCGTCGGCAAGGCGCGCATCGGCGCCGAGCGCCTGGCCGACGCCGGCACCGCGGTGGCCCCGCTGACGCTGGAACGCCTGCGCGAGCAGATCGGCGCCAGCGAGGCCTCGCTGGTGGGCGCCAACGGCCAGGTGCTGTTCGCCGCCGGCGGCAGCGCGGCCGCCGGCCCGCCCGAGCGGCCCGCCATGCACTTGCTGCGGCAGGCCCGCTCCGAAGGCGCAGCCAGCATCGTGGAGGGCCTGGACGACGAAACCCTGACCCCGGGCAACGCCGGCCCACGCGTGCGGGCGCTGGCACGCGTGCCGCGAAGTTCGATCACGCTGGGCGGCAGCAGCGAGCGCTACCTGATGCTGGTGCAGCCCATGCCACGCACGCTGGCCGCCAACGCACTGGCCGTGCAGGCCGCGTACAGCGAGTACCAGCAGCGTTTCCTGGCGCGCGACAGCCTGCGCCGCATGTACGTGGGCACGCTGACGCTGGCGCTCATCCTGGCCGTCTTCGCGGCCGTGCTGCTGGCCGTGGTGCTGGGCAACCAGCTCGCCAAGCCGCTGCTGCTGCTGGCCGACGGCGTGCGCCAAGTGGCGGCCGGCGACCTCACGGCCAAACCGGTGTTCGCCAGCGCCGACGAGCTCGGCGGCCTGACGCGCAGCTTCGCGGCCATGACGTCGCAGGTGGCCGACGCGCGCTCCGAGGTGCAGCGCGGCATGCAGCAACTGGAGGCCGCGCGCACGCGGCTGCAGACCATCCTCGACACGTTGACGGCCGGTGTCATCGTCTTCGACGCCGAAGGCCGCATCGACACCGTCAACCCCGGCGCCACGCGCATCCTGCAGCGCCCGCTCGCCAGCTGGCGCGGGCGGCGGCTGTCCGAGCTGCCCGACCTGCAGGAGTTCGCCGACGGCGTCGAACAGCGATTCGAGCTGCTGGCCACCAGCCCCGAGGCCGGCGAGCGCGACCAGTGGCAGGACAGCTTCGACCTCAAACGCGGCGACGGCACCACGCTCACGCTGCTGGTGCGCGGCGCCACGCTGGCCGACAGCGGCCCCCATGCGGCCGCCGCCAGGGACGCGGCCGAAGGCGGCAAGGCGGCGCCGATGCCGCAGGCTCCCGAGGGCTCGCGGCTGATGGTCTTCGACGACATCACCGAAGTCGTCTCGGCGCAGCGCAGCGCCGCCTGGGCCGAGGTGGCACGCCGGCTGGCGCACGAGATCAAGAACCCGCTCACGCCGATCCAGCTCTCGGCCGAGCGCCTGCAGCACCGGCTGGGCCACAAGCTCGAGGGCGCCGACCAGTCGCTGCTCGCGCGCAGCGTGGCCACCATCGTCAACCAGGTCGGCGCGATGCAGACACTGGTCAACGAGTTCCGCGACTATGCGCGGCTGCCCGCGGCGACGATGAAACCGCTCGACCTGGGCGAGCTGGCCTCGGAGGTGCTGGCGCTGTACGGCCAGGCGCTGGACAACGGCCTGCTCGTGCCCAGGCTCGAACCCGGGCTGCCGCGCATCCTGGGTGATGCCACGCAGCTGCGGCAGGTCATCCACAACCTGGTGCAGAACGGCCTCGATGCCGTGGCCGACCGCCCTGACGGCCGCGTCGAGCTCATCACC
The DNA here is from genome assembly GCA_013822265.1 of Leptothrix sp. (in: b-proteobacteria). Taxonomy (GTDB): domain Bacteria; phylum Pseudomonadota; class Gammaproteobacteria; order Burkholderiales; family Burkholderiaceae_C; genus Rubrivivax. The sequence continues at coordinate 4,099 of PNKD01000043.1, read as the reverse complement.
TCGGTCGCACGCGGCGAGCATGGCGAATTGCGTGCGGTTCGGCTGACGGTGATCGACAATGGCCCCGGGTTCGCCGACAAGGTGCTCAAGCGGGCCTTCGAGCCCTACGTCACCACCAAGGCCAAGGGCACGGGCCTGGGGCTGGCGGTGGTGAAGAAGATCGCCGACGAACATGGGGCCAGATTGCGCGCTGCCAACCTCCACGCGGGCGATGAGCCCGATGGCCCCGTCACCGGGGCGCGCGTTTCGCTATCATTTTCCAACTTCGCCGCAACGCCGGCCGGCCCACGAGAGGGATCGGCCGAAGCCGGTCCCTCTGCAGCCCCTGGCGGCGTGACGCACTAGAACGCATGGCAACTATCCTGGTAGTCGACGACGAGTTGGGCATTCGCGCCCTGCTCTCGGAGATACTGACCGACGAAGGTCACACGGTCGAGCTGGCCGAAAACGCCGCGCAGGCGCGCAGCGTGCGCGAGATGCTGCGCCCCGACCTCGTGCTGCTGGACATCTGGATGCCCGACGTGGACGGCGTGACGCTGCTCAAGGAATGGAGCGCCGGCGGCCAGCTCAGCATGCCGGTGATCATGATGAGCGGCCACGGCACCATCGACACGGCGGTGGAGGCCACCAAGTACGGCGCCAGCGCCTTCCTCGAAAAGCCCATCACGCTGCAGAAGCTGCTGCGCGCGGTGGAGCAGGCGCTGGTCAAGCCGGCGCAGCGCCTGGCCGCGGCGCTGCGCGGCGATGCGCCGCTGGCCGGCGACGGCGCGCTGCTGCCGCCCAGCGCCGGCGTGCTGCTGCCGGCGGTGGCCGATGGCCCGCGCGCCGAACAGAGCTTCGATCTCGACCGCCCGCTGCGCGAGGCGCGCGACGCCTTCGAGAAGAGCTACTTCGAGTTCCACCTTGCCCAGGAAGGCGGCAGCATGACGCGCGTGGCCGAGAAGACCGGCCTGGAGCGCACCCACCTCTACCGCAAGCTCAAGCAGCTGGGCGTGGACCTGACACGCAACAAGCGCGGCCTGCTGTGACCGCCGCCCGCCCCCGCGCTACGGGCCCGTGCGGCGTGCGCTGATATACTCATCGGCTGCCTTGGCCTGGTAGCTCAGTTGGTAGAGCAGCGGATTGAAAATCCGCGTGTCGGTGGTTCGATTCCGCCCCAGGCCACCAAGGATTTCAGGGACTTAACGCACTACGCGCTAGGTCCTTTTTCTTTGTCCGTAGCCTTAGCCTAGCCGTTGAAGGCATCGAGACGCACGGCGGCGCGTTGCAGGGGCTCGGGTGCAACATGTGCGTAGCGGTCAACCATGGCGGCGGTTTTCCATGTCTCGGTTCTTGTGGAAGGCACCGGGCATGCCCCGCACAGGCAACGAGAGGCCGACGTCCTCAGCATGGGAGCGGCCTTCGCGGCGGCCCCTGCCCGAACCGGCAGTCCCGGGGGTTTGCTCGTCGCTGGCCCAGTGCACTTTCGGCGGGCAGGAGGCCCAGATCGCAGGTCACCACAGCCGGATCGGCGGTCCGCATGCCCTACCGACACTTGCTTTCCGTCTTTTTTTCGATAATCATCGAACCATGGAAGAACAGAACGCCGTCACCGCCCTCGCCGCCCTGGCCCAACCGATGCGGCTGCGTGTCTTCCGCACCCTCGTCGGCGCCGGCCCGCAGGGCATGACGCCCGGCGTGTTGGGCTCGACGCTGGACGTGCCGGCGTCGACGCTGTCCTTCCACCTCAAGGAACTGATGCACGCCGGGCTGGTGACACAAGAGCGCGACGGCCGCCACCTGATCTACCGCCCGGCACTCGTGCACATGAACGCGCTGCTCAATTACCTCGCCGCCCATTGCTGCCAGGGTTCGCCCTGCGCCGAAGCAGGCCCTGCGGCCTGCACCACCTGCTGAAACGAAAGACCCCCCATGAAACGCTTCCACGTCCACCTGCACGTCGATGACCTGGGCCAGAGCATCGGCTTCTATTCGCAGCTCTTTGCCGCTGAGCCGGCGCGTGTCGAAGCCGACTACGCGAAGTGGATGCTGCAGGATCCGCCGTTGAACTTCGCCATCTCCACGCGAGGCACCAGGCCCGGCATCGACCACCTCGGCATCCAGACCGACGACGCCGATGAGCTGGCGGCGTTGAAGGCGCGCGCCGCCGCCGCCGACATGGCGCTGCTCGACGAAGGGCAGACCACCTGCTGCTACGCGCGCAGCGAAAAGCACTGGGTCACCGACCCACAGGGCATCGCCTGGGAACACTTCCACACGCTGGCCGACATTCCGGTGTTCAACGAGGCCGCGCCGGCCACCGGCGCCGCGGCCACCTGCTGCGCGCCCGCGAAACCCGCGGTGGACGCGCAGCCGGGCGGGCGGCCCGTGGGCATCGCGGTCAAGCCCGCGTCGTCCTGCTGCTGACGTGACGGGCCGACGCATGCGCTGCCACGTCCTCGTTCTTTGCACCCACAACTCGGCGCGCAGCGTGCTCGCCGAAGGCATGCTGAACCACTGGGCGCGCAAGCTCGGCCGCAACGTGCAGGCGCACAGCGCCGGCAGCGCGCCCAGCGGCCGCATCAACCCCTTCGCGCTCGAAGCGTTGCGCCACGCCGGCGTCGACACCGAGGGCTGCCGCAGCAAGAGCTGGGACACCTTCAGCGCCGCCGGCGCACCGCCGCTGGCCATCGTCATCACCGTGTGCGACAGCGCCGCGGCCGAGGCCTGCCCGGTGTTCTTCGGCGGCGCGGGGGGCGAACCGGTGAAGGTGCACTGGGGCTACCCCGACCCGTCGAAAGCCGAGGGCGGCGACGACGGCAAGCGCCGCGCCTTCGAACTCACGCGGCAGGCCATCGCCTACCGCATGCTGCAGCTGCTGGCGCTGCCGCTGGAGACCATGGACCGCGCCGCGCTGCGTGCCGCACTCGAAGACATCGCGCGCAGCTGAGCGCGCTCCGAAGCCCCGACATGAACACCCGCACCCTGCCCGCCCCGGCCGCCGCGCCGGCGCCATTGAACGTCTTCGAGCGCTACCTCACGCTGTGGGTCTTGCTCTGCATCGTCGCCGGCATCGTGCTGGGCCAGCTGCTGCCCGGGCCGGTGCAGGCCATCGGCCGCATGGAGTTCGCGCAGGTCAACCTGCCGGTGGGCGCGCTGATCTGGGTCATGATCATCCCGATGCTGCTGAAGGTCGACTTCGGTGCCCTGGGCCAGGTCAGACAGCACTGGCGGGGCATAGCCGTCACGCTCTTCATCAACTGGGCGGTGAAGCCGTTCTCGATGGCGCTGCTGGGCTGGATCTTCATCCGCCACGCCTTCGCGCCCTGGCTGCCAGCCGAGCAGTTGGACAGTTATGTCGCCGGGCTCATCCTGCTGGCCGCCGCGCCCTGCACGGCGATGGTCTTCGTCTGGAGCCGGCTGACCCACGGCGACCCGGTGTTCACGCTGTCGCAGGTGGCGCTGAACGACGCCCTCATGGTGTTCGCCTTCGCGCCCATCGTGGCGCTGCTGCTGGGCCTGTCGGCCATCACCGTGCCCTGGGACACGCTGCTCACCTCGGTGGGCCTGTACATCGTGATCCCGGTGATCCTGGCGCAGTGGTGGCGGCGTTGGCTGCTGCGGCGCGGGCCCGCGGCGTTGGAGCGCACGCTGGCGGCCATAGGCCCGTGGTCGATCGCGGCGCTGCTGGCCACGCTGGTGCTGCTGTTCGGCTTCCAGGGTGCCGCCATCCTGCAGCAGCCGCTGGTCATCGCGATGCTGGCGGTGCCCATCCTGATCCAGGTCTTCTTCAACTCGGGCCTGGCCTACTGGCTGAACCGCCGCGCCGGCGAGGCGCACAACGTGGCCTGCCCGTCGGCGCTCATCGGCGCCAGCAATTTCTTCGAGCTGGCGGTGGCCGCGGCGATCAGCCTGTTCGGCTTCCAGTCGGGCGCGGCGCTGGCCACGGTGGTGGGCGTGCTGATCGAGGTGCCGGTGATGCTGCTGGTGGTGCGCTGGGTCAACGCCAGCAAACCCTGGTACGAACGGGGCGGTGCGGTGCGCGCCCGGATGCAGAATGGCGCATGAACACGACACCTCCCCGCCGCCGCCACGTGCTGGGCGCCGGTGCGGCGCTGCT
>PNKD01000042.1 GCA_013822265.1 Leptothrix sp. (in: b-proteobacteria) | reverse complement strand
CGTCGAGCACGAAGATCTCGACGTGGCTCAGGTCGAGCGTGCGCTGGCCGTGGTGGTCGAGCAGGCGGCCGGGCGTGGCCACCAGGATGTCGACACCACGGCGAAGCCGGTCGACCTGAGGCGACATGCCCACGCCGCCGAACATCACCATGCTGGTGAGGCCGGCGTACTTGCCGTAGGTGCGCACGCTCTCCTCGACCTGGGCCGCGAGTTCACGGGTCGGGGTCAGGATGAGGGCGCGGATGGGCGAGCGGCCGCGCGCGTCCTTGACGGCCGGCTTGGCCATCAGGCGGTGCAGCATGGGCAGCACGAAGCCGGCGGTCTTGCCGGTGCCGGTCTGTGCGCCGGCCAGCAGGTCGCCGCCCTTGAGCACCTGGGGGATGGCCTGCGCCTGGATGGGCGTGGGGGTGTCGTAGCCGTGTTCGTGAACGGCGCGCAGAAGCGGCTCGGCCAGGCCGAGGTCGGTGAATTGCATTTTGAGTTTTCAGCCCCGCCAAGGGGGCCGTGGTTCGCTGCCTGCTGTCACCCGTGGCGGGCGCACCAGTCGGTAGGCGCGAGGAGTTCGAAGTGTCGGAATCGACCGCAGCGCGATGACTGGAAGCCGCGTTGCTGGGCCGGATTCTAAGGGAGCGCCACCAATCCTGCCCGGCAAACAGCCGGCATCCGCCGGCCAGTTCGCCGCACCGGCGTCGCCGGCGCCTTGAAACCGCCACATCGGCCCTGCGGCGTCGCGTCACCGATAATTGTCGGTTGTCCTGAAAACCACCCGAGATCCCTGATATGGCCCAGTACGTCTTCACCATGAACCGCCTCGGCAAGATCGTGCCGCCGAAGCGGCAGATCCTCAAGGGCGTCTCGCTGTCCTTTTTCCCCGGCGCCAAGATCGGCGTGCTGGGTGTCAACGGCTCGGGCAAGAGCACGCTGCTGAAGATCATGGCCGGCGTCGACAAGGAGTACGAGGGCGAAGCCACGCCGATGCCGGGCCTGAACATCGGCTACCTGCCGCAGGAGCCGCAGCTCGACCCCGAGCAGACCGTGCGCGAAGCCGTCGAGCAGGGCATTGGCGGCGTGCTGGCAGCCAAGAAACGGCTCGACGAGGTCTACGCCGAGTACGCCGACGAGAACGCCGACTTCGACAAGCTGGCCGCCGAGCAGGCCGAACTCGAGGCCATCATCACCGCCGCGGGCAGCGAGAACACCGACGTGCAGCTCGAGCTGGCCGCAGACGCGCTGCGCCTGCCGCCCTGGGACGCCAAGATCGGCCTGCTCTCGGGCGGCGAGAAGCGCCGCGTGGCGCTGTGCCGGTTGCTGCTGAGCAAGCCCGACATGCTGCTGCTCGACGAACCCACCAACCACCTGGACGCCGAAAGCGTCGAGTGGCTGGAGCACTTCCTGCAGCGCTTCTCGGGCACCGTGGTGGCCATCACCCACGATCGCTATTTCCTCGACAACGCCGCCGAGTGGATCCTCGAGCTCGACCGCGGCCAGGGCATCCCCTGGAAGGGCAACTATTCCGACTGGCTGGACCAGAAGGAGAAGCGCCTGGAGGTCGAGCAGAAGAGCGAAGACGCGCGCATGAAGGCGATGAAGGAAGAGCTGAAGTGGGTGCGCTCCAACGCCAAGGCGCGGCAGACCAAGAGCAAGGCCCGCCTGGCACGGTTCGAGGAACTGAGCGACGTCGAATACCAGAAGCGCAACGAGACCAACGAGATCTTCATCCCGGTGGCCGAGCGCCTGGGCAACGAGGTCATCGAGTTCGACGGCGTCAGCAAGAGCTTCGGCGACCGCCTGCTCATCGACAAGCTCAGCTTCAAGGTGCCCGCGGGTGCCATCGTCGGCATCATCGGCCCCAACGGCGCCGGCAAGTCGACGCTGTTCCGCATGATCCAGGGCGTCGAGAAGCCCGACTCGGGCGAGGTCAAGATCGGCAAGACGGCGCAGCTGGCCTTCGTCGACCAGAGCCGCGACAGCCTGCAGGGCGACAAGACGGTGTGGGAAGACGTCTCGGGCGGCCTGGACAACATCATCGTCGGCAAGTTCGTGATGCCCAGTCGGGCCTATCTCGGCCGCTTCAACTTCAAGGGCAACGACCAGCAGAAGCAGGTCGGCAGCCTGTCGGGCGGTGAGCGCGGCCGCCTGCACCTGGCCAAGACGCTGGCCAAGGGCGGCAACGTGCTGATGCTGGACGAGCCGTCCAACGACCTCGACGTCGAGACGCTGCGTGCGCTGGAAGAGGCGCTGCTCGAGTTCGCCGGCAGCGCCATGGTCATCAGCCACGACCGCTGGTTCCTCGACCGCATCTGCACCCACATCCTGGCCTGCGAGGGCGACTCGCAATGGTTCTTCTTCAACGGCAACTACCAGGAGTACGAGGCCGACAAGAAGAAGCGCCTGGGTGAGGAAGGCGCGCGGCCCAAGCGCGTGCGCTTCAAGCCGATCCGCTGAGGCCGCGCTCGCTGCAGAGCCGGGGCCTTTGGCCGACAATCCCGGCTCGCCCCCTTCGCGCCCCGCCGCTGCCGCCCATGCGCAACCGCTCCCCTTTCCTTCGCGCGACGCCGGGCCTGCTGACCGCCCTGTTGCTGGCGGCCTGTGCGCAGGCGCCCAGGAGTGAAGTGTCGACGCCGGACAAGGCCGCGGCACCCGCCGCCGCCGAGAAGGCCTCCAGGGCCGCACCGCCGGTCGCCGCGGCGGCGGCGGTCTCAGGCGCGGAGGCGCACGCCGCGCGCCCGCCCGGCACCCCGCCCAGCGGGCCACCGCCCTTTGCCACCGTCATCAAGGACGCGCGCCGCATCGACGGCCCGCTGGTGCTGTGGCAGAAGGACGAAAAGGTCTGGATCGAGTTGCTGCCCGAGCAACTGGGCCAGCCCTTCTTGCTGTCGCCGAAGATCAAGAGCGGCATCAGCCAGGCCTGGGTGCTGGGCGGCCTGATGGCCATGCCCATCAACGGCGCCGGCGGCGCGCAGTTGGTCGAGTTCGTGCGCGTGCACAACCAGGTGCGCCTGCAGGCGCGCAACACCGATGCCGCGGCCGCGGCCGGCACGCCCGAGGCGCGAGCGGTGGCCGACAGCTACTCCAACAGCCTGCTGGCCTCGGTGCCGGTGGCGAGCCAGCCGCACCCCGACCGCAAGAGCGTGCTGGTCGAGGCCAACGGCATCTTTCTCGGCGACATGATGGGCATCGCCATGATGCTGCAGCGCGGGCTGCGCCAGGGCTACGGCCTGGACCGCAACAACTCGGTGTTCACGGCGCTGCGCGGCTCGCCGGTGGCGACCACGCTCGAGACGCAAAGCCACTTCTTCACCACCAGCATCGGCCTGCCCTCGCCGGGCGCACCGCCGGGCGCGCCGGTGCCCGTGGTGCCGCGTTTCCTGCCCGATGCGCGCAGCCTGCTGGTCGGCCAGAGCTACTCGCTGGCGCCGCTGCCCGAGGCGCCGATGGCGCCGCGCCGTGCCGACCCGCGCCTGGGGCTGTTCACGACCACGGTGCTCGACTTCGCCGACGACCTGGCGCTGTCGCCGCGCCAGCGCCTGGTGACGCGCTGGCGGCTCGAGAAGAAGGACCCCTCGGCGGAGATGTCCGAGCCGGTCAGGCCCATCACCTTCTGGATCGACCGCAACGTGCCCGTGGCCTACCGCGAGACCGTGCGTGCCGCCATCCTCGAGTGGAACAAGGCCTTCGAGAAGATCGGCGTGCGCGGCGCCATCAAGGTCGAGCAGCAGGCCGACGACGCCAAGTTCGACACGTTGGACTACGGCTACGCCTCGGTGCGCTGGATGATGAACGCCGCGCCCGTCTTCGGCGCCATCGGGCCTTCGCACATCGACCCGCGCACGGGCGAGATCCTCGACGCCGACATCGCGTTCGAAGGCATCACCACGCGCGGCGTGCGTGGCCTGCGCTCGCAGGTGCTGGCCTCCACCGCCCTGGCCAGCGGTGGCGCGGAGGCGGCTTTTGCCGAGCTCTTCGAGCCGCCGGCCGAACGTGCCGCGCGCGAGGGGCTGCCCGTGGCGGCGCAGGACCACAGCCGTTGCCGGCACGCCGCCCTCGCCGCCGAACAGCTGGGTTATGCGCTGGACGTGCTGGAGGCGCGCGGCACGCTCCGGCCCGACAGCCCGCGGGCGCAGCAGTTCGTGCTCGACTACGTGAAGGAGGCGCTGATGCACGAGGTGGGGCACGCGCTGGGGCTGCGCCACAACTTCCGCGCCTCGCGCCTGTACACCGAGGCGCAGCTGGCCGACGCCGAGTTCACGCGCGCCCACGGCACCACCGGCTCGGTGATGGAATACAACGCCGTCAACCTGCCGCGGCCGGGCCAGACCGGCGGCGTGCCCTTCCAGACCACGCTGGGGCCCTACGACTACTGGGCCATCGAGTACGCCTACAAGCCGATGCCGGCAGGCATCAAGCCCGATGCCGAGCACGCCGCGCTGCAGCGCATCGCCGCACGCAGCAAGGAGCCGCAGTTGGCCTTCGGCACCGACGAGGACGTCTTCTTAGGCCTCGACCCCGAAATCCAGCAGGGTGACCTCGGCGCCGACCCACTGGCCTTTGCGGCCAAGCGGCTGGAGATCGCGCGCGACCTGTTCAAGCGCCAGGAATCGCGCGAGTTGCCGCCCGACCGCGACTACGCCGTGCTGCGGCGCTCGCTCGGTTTTGCCATCGGCGACGTGGCACGTTCGGTGGCCATGCTGGCGCGCCAGATCGGCGGCGTGCGCACGCTGCGCGACTTTCCGGGCAGCGGGCGCGACCCGCTGCTGCCGGTGGCCGCAACCGTGCAGCGCGAGGCGCTCGACCTGATGGCGCGCGCCGTGTTCGCCGCCGATGGCCTGAGCCTGACGCCGGCGCTGCAGCGCCGGTTGGCGCCCGATTTCCTCGACCGTGCCGACAGCCTGGGCGAAGCCACCGACTTCGCGCTGCCGCAGCGCCTGCTCGAGCTGCAGCGCGCGCTGCTGAACTACCTGATGGGCGACGGCCTGGCCGCGCGCGTGCTCGACAGCGCCGGCAAGGTCGACAAGCCTGCCGACGCCTTCCAGCTCGCCGAGATCTACCAGCGCCTGGCCGACGACCTCTGGAGCGAACTCGGCGCCGGTGGCGTGGTGCCGCGCAATATCCGTCCCGAGCGCCGCGAACTGCAGCGCAGCCATGTCAACCGCCTGGCGCTGGCGCTGCTGCGCACCTCGCCGACGGTGCGCGCCGACGCCCGCGGCCTGCTGCGGCTGCAGGCGCACCAGCTGCTGACCCGGCTCAAGGCCACGCAGCGCCGCGGCCGCAGCGACGCCGACACCGCCGTGCACCTGGCCGACAGCATCGACAGCCTGCGCCAGGCGCTGGCCGCGCCGCTGCAGCGCCAGGGCCTGTAGCCGGCGCCTCCCCTTGCGACCAAGGACCCCGTTCATGCACGCCTGGCTCTGCACCACTCTCGACGGCGCCGACGCGCTGGCCTGGACCGAACTGCCGACATCCGAGCCCGGCCCCGGCCAGGTGCGCATCGCCATCCGTGCCGCCAGCCTGAACTTCCCCGACCTGCTCACCGTGCGCGGCCAGTACCAGGTCAAGCCGTCGCTGCCCTTCGTGCCCGGCTCCGAGTTCTCCGGCGTCGTCGAGGCGGTCGGCGAAGGCGTCGAACACCTGCGCCCAGGCATGGCGGTGGCCGCCATCGGCAGCCATGGCGGCTTCGGTACGCACGCGGTGGTGGGCGCGGCGGGTGTGATCCCGCTGCCACCGGGCTTCGCACTCACCGACGCCGCAGCCTTCGCCTTCACCTACGGCACCTCGCACCATGCGCTGATCGACCGCGCCCAGTTGCAGCCCGGCGAGACCGTGCTCGTGCTGGGCGCCGCCGGTGGCGTCGGCTCGGCGGCGCTGCAGATCGCCAAGGCCGCCGGCGCGCGCGTCATCGCGGCCACCTCCAGCGACGACAAGTGCGCACGCTGCCGCGAGCTGGGCGCCGGCGCGACGCTGAACTACGCCACCGAGAACGTCCGCGAGGCGCTGAAGGCGCTGACCGACGGCAAGGGCCCCGACGTGGTCTACGACCCGGTGGGCGGCAGCCTGGCCGAGCCGGTGTTCCGCAGCATCGCCTGGCGCGGCCGCTACCTGGTGGTGGGCTTCGCCGGCGGCGGCATACCGGCGCTGCCCTGGAACCTGGCGCTGCTCAAGGGCGCCTCGGTCGTCGGCGTGTTCTGGGGCGATTTCGTTCGCCGCGAACCCCAGGCCAGTGCCGCCGCGATGGCGCAGTTGGCCGGCTGGTACGCGCAGGGCCTGGTCAAGCCGGTGATCGACATCACGCTGCCGATGAGCCAGCTCAAGGCCGCCTACGCCCGCATGGCCACGCGCCAGGTGATGGGCAAGCTCGTGCTGGTCAACCCGTAAGAGGGAGTTGCCGGGCAGCTGGAGCGGGCACGTTAAGCGCTAGCATCGAAGTCTTCCGACCCGCTGGAGACATGCTCGATGGCCGTCAAGGTGTTGATCCTCGAAGACAACCCGGTGGCGCGCAGTTTTCTGTGCCGCGTCGTGCGCGAGAGCTTCAGCGACGCCATCGCCATCACCGAGGCCGGCGACCTGGAAACCGCGCGCCGCCACATCTCGCTGACCGGCGGGGCCCAGGGCCTGCACGGCGTCGACCCGTTCAAGCTCATCATGGTCGACCTCGAGCTGCCCGACGGCAACGGCATGGAGCTGCTGGCCGAGCTGACGCACTACCCGGCCACCAAGATCGTCACCACGCTCTACTCCGACGACGACCACCTCTTCCCGGCGCTGCAGTGCGGCGCCGACGGCTACCTGCTGAAGGAAGACCGCTTCGAGGTGCTGGTCGAGGAACTGCAGAAGATCGTGCGCGGCCAGCCGCCGCTGTCACCGGCCATCGCGCGGCGCCTGCTCACGCACTTCCGCCAGGGTGGCGGCGACAACCACAACGCACTCGACTCCGGCTTCATGCCGGCCACCGGCTTTACCACCAGCAAGCCCGTGCCCATCGAGCGCATGCCCGACCACGAGCGCCTGACACCGCGCGAGACCGAGGTGCTCACGTACCTGAGCAAGGGCTTCACGATCAAGGAAATCGCCGGCTACATGGGCATCAAGTGGTTCACCGTCAACGACCACATCAAGTCCATCTACAAGAAGCTGAACGTCTCCAGCCGCGCCGAGGCCGCCGTGCTGGCGAGCAAGCAGGGGTTGGTGTGAGGGCCACCGGGCCGCGCGCCGGCCACGCTGCCGCCGGCTGAACCGGCCGCGAGCCGCCATGACGGCCGCAGACTCCTCGCCGAGGCTCCGGGCGCGCCCCGAGCCCGCCGACAACGCTCCCCCGTTCGAGGCCAGCGCGTTCGACACGCTGGCCGAGGACGACGTGCCCTGGCGCTGGGTAGGCTGGCGCCGGCGCGTGCTGGCGCTGGCGGTGCTGCTGGGCTGCCTGCTGGTCTTCGGCCTGGCACGCTGGCTGGCCGGCGCCCCGCAGATCGATGGCGGCCTGGCCGCCGATGCCCACGGCGCGCTGCTGCTGGCCACCCCGCCCCAGCCGACCCTCGACGCCCGCGGCGGCCGGCGGGTCGTGGCCATCGGTGCCCCCGGCTTCGAGGCGTTGCCGGTCGATGCCCTGCTGCTGCACCGCTGGCCACGCTGGCAGCCCGACGACAACTTGCGTGCACGCCAGGTGGCCCAGCACGAGGCACTGGCCACGCGGCTTGCGGCGCCTGGCGCACGGGCACAGTGGCACTTCGCGGATGGCAACCAGGCCGAAGCCGAGCTGCGCCCGCGCGGCTATGCCGGCCTGGGGCCGCTGTTCTGGCCGCTGGCGGCCGTCGCCATGACGCTGTTCCTCTGCGCCGTGGTGCTGGTGCTGGCCCAGCCAGGGGCGCTGAACCTGCTGTTCGGCCTGATGGCGCTGTGCCAGGCGGGCAACCTGCTGCTGGTGGCGGTGGCCGGCACCGAAGGCCCGGGCCTGCCGGCCGGGTTCGCGGCAATCGACCTGCCGCTGCGCGTGGCCCTCGACTTGTGCACCGGCGCGGCCGCCGTGAACGTCTTCGTCTTCCGGCCCCGCCCTCTGCCCCACGCTCCCCTGCTGGCCGCGGCCGCCTGGTCGACGCTGCCGGCCTGGGGCCTGGCCACGGCGGCGGCCCAAGGCCTGCCGCTGTGGTGGCTGGCCCAGTTCCTGTGCCTGGGCCTGGCCTTGTCGGCGCTGGCCACGGTGCACGCTTCGCACCGGCTCGAACGCAACCCCCAGGCCCTCGTCATGCAGGGATTGAGCGCGGCGGCGCTGGCCACGCTGGCCCTGGTGACTGCGGCAGCAGCGCTGGCCCCCCGGTCACCGGACAGCGTGACGCAGATCGTGCGTGGCGCCGCCGTTGCCTGGCCGCTGCTGCTGTCTTCGCTGCTGCTGCTGACGCCACTGCTGACGCGCCAGCGCCAGTTGCTGCGCGAGTTCGCGCTGCTCGCCGGGGCCAGCACCGTGGCCACGTCGCTGGACCTGCTCTTCGTCACCGTGCTCTCGCTCAGCGCCTTCACCTCGCTGGCCCTGGCGGTCTTCATCGGCATCGGCCTCTACGCCGCGACGCGCCAGTGGTTGCTCAACCACGTCATCGGCAGCAACGTCCTGACCACCGAGCGCGCGTTCGAGCAGCTCTACCGCGCGGCACGTGCCGTTCAGGCACAGCCGCGGCGCTTCCTGCAGGTGTTGACCGAACTGCTGCGCGGGCTGTTCGAGCCGCTGGAGGTGCAGTTGATCGAACGCGTGCCATCGCGATCGCGCATCGTCGGCGGCGGCGCGGCGCTGCTGGTGCCGGTGCGCGAAGCCGGGGCCGATGCCGGCCGCGCGCCCCCGGCCAGCCGGGCGCTGTTGCTGCGCTTTGCACAACGCGGGCAGCGCCTGTTCACGCTCGACGACGCCCGCCTGGCCGACCGCATGGTCGAGCAGCTGCGCCGCGCCGCCGCCTACGACGCCGCGGTCGAGCGCGGCCGCTTCGAGGAGCGCCAGCGCATCGCGCAGGACCTGCACGACGACATCGGCGCCCGCCTGCTGACGCTGATGTACCAGGCGCCGACACGCGAGATGGAGGACTACATCCGCCACACCCTGCTCGACCTGAAGACGCTGACACGCGGGCTGGCCGCGTCGGAGCATCGTTTTTCGCACGCCGCGGCCGAATGGAAGGCGGACATCACGCACCGTCTCACCCTGGCCCAGGTGAGCCTGGGCTGGGCCTTCGACATCGACCACGACCGCGGGCTGTCGGTGGTGCAGTGGTCGGCACTGACCCGGGTGCTGCGCGAACTGGTCAGCAATTCGCTGTATCACGGCCATGCCACGCACATCGACATCGGCTTCAGGCTGCAGGGCCCCTTGCTCGTGCTGCAGGTGGCCGACGACGGCCAGGGGCGCGCGCCCCAGGACTGGTCTCAAGGCCTTGGCCTGGGCGGCGTGCGCAAGCGCGTCAAGCTGCTCGGCGGCGAGGTGGCCTGGCGTGAAAACGGCGGCTGCGGCATCGTGTGCACGGTCCGCGTGCCCGACTTCGCCGCCCGCGCCTGAGCGCTTTGCTCCCCCATGACAGCCCGTAGTGCAAAGGGCACTGGTTTCAGGGGACAATATGCGCTTCGCGACGAACCGGGGTGCCCTCCCCGGCACAACTTCTGCTATGACGACTCGCCGCACGCCCCCTGCCTCCGACGCTTCCAGCGGGCCCAAGCTCCGCCAGACCCAGGCCGAGTACACGGCCGCGAGGCCGAATGCCGAACCCGGCGTGCGGCCGATGATGTCCAGTTCGAAGATGTACGTGTGCATCCGCTGCCACGCCAACTTCAAGACCGGTGACGGCAAGCCCGATCCCCGGCTGCGCGGCCTCGGACGCTGCAATACCTGCCTCGGTGTCACCGTTTCGGCCCCCTGACGCGTTAAGAGCGCTTCCTTCACCTCACGGAGACTGACTTCAATGTCGCAAAGCACCCGCCGCACCTTCCTGATGCAAGTGGCCGTCGCCGGCACGGCCCTGGCCGCCAGCCAGGCGCAGGCACAAGCCAAGCTCGACGAAAAGGATCCGCAGGCCGTCGGCCTGGGCTACGTGGCCGACACCACCAAGGCCGACAGCAAGAAGTACCCCAAGCACACCAAGGACCAGAAGTGCAACAACTGCGCTCTGTACCAGGGCAAGGCCACTGACGCCTTCGGCGGCTGCCCGCTCTTCGGCACCAAGCTGGTGGCCGGGCCGGGCTGGTGCAGTGCCTGGGCCAAGAAGGCCTGAGCTCGACACGCTCGACAAGGCGGCCTCCTCGGAGGCCGCTTTTTTTATGGCCTGCCAGCGGCCAGCAGCGCCGCCACGTGTTCGCCGATGGCCATCGACGCCGTGAGCCCCGGTGATTCGATGCCGAACAGATTCACCAGCCCGCCCACGCCATGCTGCGCCGGGCCATCGATGCGGAAGTCGGGTGCCGGCTCGTGCGGGCCGTGGATCTTGGGCCGCACGCCGCTGTAGCCGGGCTGCAGCGCACCCGCCGGCAGGTCAGGCCAATAGCGGCGGATGGCCGCTTCGAAAGGCAAGGCCCGTGCCGGGTCGACGGTGTAGTCGATGTGCTCCGGCGTCTCGGCGTCCAGCCACTCGAGGTCGGGCCCGAACCTGACCTGGCCCGCCAGATCCAGCGTCACGTGCACGCCCAGCCAGGCGTCCACCGGCGCCGGGTAGATCAGGTGCCTGAAGGGCGGCCGCCCGGCGAGCGTGAAGTAGCTGCCCTTGGCGAATTGCGGGCGCGGCACCCAGGCCGGCGCCAGCCCGTCGAACCGGCGCGCCAGCGCGCAGGCCTGCAGGCCTGCGGCGTTGACGACGTGCCGCGCCGCGATCTCGTAGTCGCCGTCGGCGGTCTGCAGCTGCAGCACCGCCTGCCGGCCGGGAACGAATTGGGCGGAACGCACGCATGACCGCAGTGCCACGGCGCCGCCGGCTGTTTCGAGGTCGGCCTGCAGGGCGAGCATGAAGGCATGGCTGTCGACGATGCCGGTGCTGGGCGACCACAGGGCTGCGGTGCAGGCCAGTTCGGGCTCCAGGGCCCGCGCCGCGGTGGCCGTGAGTGGCTCGACCTCGACACCGTTGGCCCGTGCCCGATCGGCCAGCCGCTCGAGCGCAGCATGCTGATCGGGCGCACTGGCCACCACCAGCTTGCCGCAGCGGGCGTGCGGCACGCCATGGCTGCCACAGAGTTCGTAGAGCAGGCCCTTGCCCCGCACGCACAGCCGCGCCTTGAGCGATCCGGGCGCGTAGTACAGCCCGGCGTGCACGACCTCGCTGTTGCGTGAGCTGACGCCCTGACCGATGCCGTCCGCCAGTTCTGTGACGACGGTCTCGAGCCCGGCCTGGGCCAGTGCACGGCCCACCGCCAGGCCGACGGCGCCGGCACCGATCACCAGGGCATCGACGGTCTCCACGGCCGGGCAGCCGCTGCCCTACTGCGAAGTGATCTCGCGGTCGACGACGACCTCGGCCCAGACCCTGGACTCGGTCTCGATGTCGCGCACCAGCGCCGCGCGCGTGCCGGGCGCCGGCAGCACGCCGGTGGTGGCCAGCGCGAGCAGCCTGCCGACCGCGATGTGCGGGCCGGCCGTGGACAGGGTCGCGAAGTAGATCGAGATGCGCCCCGCCAGCAGCTCGGTCATGGCCCGCGCGCCGCCCTTGTACGGGACGTGCACGATGTCGATGCCGGCACGGTCGCCGAACAGCCCGCCGGCCCGATGCGATGCCGACCCCGCGCCGGTCGAGCCGTAGTTGAGCTTGCCCGGCTCGCGCTTGGCCAGGGCGATGATCTCGGGCAGCGTCTTCACGCCCGGTCCGGGCGGCACCACCCGCACGTTGGGGAGGTTCATGCCCTTGGTCAGTGGCGCCAGGTCCCTCATCGGGTCGTAAGCCACCATCGTGGCATAGGGCGCGATGTCGCCGCCGGCACCGGCCCAGTTGTCGATGACGACGACGATCGAGAGGGTCTTGTCGGAAGGCTCCTGGGCCCGGGCGGCAGGCAGCGCCGTTGCCGCCAGCAGCCCGGCACTCAGGCCCGCGCTCAGGCCACGCAACAGTCGGCTTGCAGTCTTCATGGCTTCTCCAAAGGGAATGCGGCGCCAACGGCGCGAACTGGCAACGGACCGCCCACGGGAGTCACGCAAGGCCACAAACGGCGACTGTAGGGCCCGCAACAGCACCCGCCTGCCCAGGCAAGCCCGGGGGCCGTCGTCATGAGACCGCGAACAGTGTGACTCTGCGGCGCCTACCGCCAATTGCAAGGCCCTCGCACGCACAGCCATCCACCTACGGCCTTGCGCCAACATGCCTCCTCACTGCTTGGCCGGCACGTTGGTGGCACAGGCTCTCGCCATATCCCGCGCCATTGCCACCCGTGAGCAGCTCGTCCGTCTTCACCAACAAGCGCTCCCGGGCCGTGCGCCTGCCCGAAGGAGTAAAGAAGGTGCAGGTGCGCGCCCGCGGTGTGGACCGCATCATTTCGCCGGTGGGCCACATCTGGGACGAGTTCTTCCTCGGCGGACCCCAGGCTTCCGACGACTTCATGGCCGGGCGCGCCGCGCCACAGCAGGCCGAGTGCGAAGCCCCCTGACCCGGTCCGCGCGATGCTGATTGCCTGCTCGACACCCACAGCGTCCTGCGCGTCATCAAGCGGCGGCCGATCGAGGTGATGGGTGTCTTCAACGAAAGCGCCGGCCGCATGGCGATTTCCGCCACCACGCTGAGCGGGCTGTTCCACGGCGCCGAGAAGAGTGCCAAGGCCGCACAGTACCTGGCGGCAGTGGAGGAGTTCGCCAGCCTGCTCGACGTGTTGCCCTGCTCCGCCAAGACCTCGCAGCACCACGGTGCCATCCGCACCGCGCTCGAGAAGGCGGGCCGGCCGATCGGCGTCAACGACCTGCACATCGCCGCCCATGCCCGCAGCGAGGGTCTGCCCCTGGTCACCAACAACTTCGCAGAATTCGAGCGGGTGCCGGGGCTGCTGACGGAAAATGGGGTGGATGCCGTTGGCTGAAACGATGCGCGAGCCCGCGCCTGCGGACACAGCCTGCAGAATGCCACCAACCTGCCCTTGCCTTCACTCATGAACATCCATCCCCTGCGTTCGCGCGACCACGAAGACGCCGCCCGCGTGGCCATCACCTGGCTGGCGGAACGTCACCGAAAGGGCTGGCGCAGCGCGTTCGAGGAACTGCTGGACCAATGGCGGCCCGAAGGCCCCGAAGACGGCTGGCAACTCGACGAAGACGGCATGACCATGGTCTCGATCAATGCCGGCGAGTGGCTGATCGCCCGCGGCGAGATCCCGGCCCGCGGTGGCCTGCGCGAGATCAACGGCTATCTGCTCGGCCGCGACGGCCCTTACCTCACGCCCGGCCAGCGCGACTGGATCGCTCAGTTGCGCGCGCAACCGCTGCGTCTGTACCGGGTGACCGACGTCCGGCCTGGCGAGGGTTTGACGCTGCTCGACGAATTCGACCCACAGGCCGAGCCGCGGCACGTGCGCGAGATCAGCGGCAGCCGCACCGCCCGTCCCGGCATGCTGATGGGCGCGCGCCTCATGCACGTCGAGGCCGGCGCAGGCGCGGGCGCTCACTGGGAACTCTCGGGGGCCGTCTACCCGTTCTCGAAATTGCATGAGGCGTCGGTGCTGGCGCGGCTAGGCCGCGCACTGACGGGTGCTGCCGAACTGCAGCTTCACGCCGACAACCAGCGCGATCTCGTCGAGATGGCGATCGCCCGCGCTTGGCTGGACCAGTGGCTCGAGCCCGTGCCGATGCCGCAGATCCACGATGCATCGACCGGCGAGCCGATCCTGCTCGTGACCGACCATTACCGCGTATGCGATGCGGCGGCGCTTGCCAAGGCATTGGCGGCGCAGTCCGATGTCGACGGCGATCCCGAGCAAGGCTGGAATCGCATGTCCCAGGGTGCAGACGGGGCACAGCGCAGCCTGAGTGCCATCAACCCGGGCCGCGAGGCCGGCCGCATCGAGGTCTTTCACCGCACGCAGCGGCTGGCCGACGAGGGCCGGGCCTGGTTCGAGACCCTGGCCGGGGTGGCCGTGCAGCACCTGGCGCGCGAGATCACCGACCCGGTGGGCCACCTGGCGAGAACGGGCACCGGCGATGCATCCAGCGCCCCGAACGCCGCGGCATTCGACGCCCCGGATCTGCCGCCCGAGGTGATAGCGCAGGCCATGGAGCAAGTTATCCATCGTCACTACGCCAACTGGTCCGACGAGGCCATTCCAGCGCTGGGCGGGCTCACGCCGCGCCAGGCGATCACGACGCCGGCGGGGCTGGAGCGGGTCAAGGGCCTGCTGCGCGAGTACGAGGATGGTGAACAGCGGCAGTCTGCCGCACAGGGCCGGTCGGCTGTGTCCTACCAGTTTCTGTGGGACGCGTTGGGAATCTCCAGGTCGGCCTGAACGACAGGCCGCCGGATCGCAGCGATGGCGCAGCCCGATCGTCGGCCATCGACCTGCAGGAACCGAACTGGCCGCTGAACTCAGGCGACCCGTTTGGTGAGAGCCGCCATTGGCGCGATCTCGAACCTGGTGAACTTCTGCTCCTTGCCGGCCCGGCGCGGTGGACGAAGTGGCCGGAGATCCCCGAGACAGCGCCCAATGGCTGCGCGCCGAGCCGAACGAGTCGAGCCGATCAAGTCATCGCAGGCCTTCGAGATCATGGAGGACTTCGCCGAGCAATGCGGCGACGCCCGCCTGGCCCGTGCACTCCGCCAAGCACGGCAGCAACGCAAGCCCTTCGGCCGCTTCAAGGACACGCTGGCCGCGCACGCGGCGCAGCGTGAAGCAGGGTTCGCGTTTGAGCGTCATGCGATGGCGGTGATCGCCGGGCGATGGTGCGAAGACCATGCCACCTCGCCCCGTTGGATACCGCGGCCGAGAACGCCCTCCGATTGACCTGGGGTGCACCCCGCGAGGATGCGCCGCGGCTCTCGAACCATGACGAAACCTGCGCAGCGCGTTTCGCCGCAAAACCGGCCGGTCTCTCACGCCCCGAATCGCCGCAGATCGTCAAGATCCGCCCGCCGTTGCGCGACTCTGCGCTCGTAGCTTGTCTGGTTCTTGCTGCACACCAACACATGCGGGCTGCCCTTGCGCTCGGTGGTGCAGTCGACATCGAGGTGGCCCTGGCGGATCGAGTCCTCGACATGGCACCGATCGGTCTCGCGCGCTTTGAAGCGCCAGACCTCCTGGTCTTCACTTCGCAGGAAGCGGCCAAGGCTTTGGCAGTGCTCGCAGCGGCAGGTCACGCGGGCCTCGCGCCGCCAGTCGGCCGGCGGCGCCAGATCCAGTGACACGCGGGCCTGCAGATGGGCCAGCGCCGCCGCCCGCAGCCGCTGGCTGGCAGGCCGGTCCATCAACGCCGGCCGCTCGGCCAGGAGGCGCAGCGCCGGAACGATGACGGTGTCCAGACCATAGGTCTTGGGCCAGGCCAGCCAGTGTGTCACGGCCTGATCGGCCAGCGCAGCGAGGTCGTCGCGCCCGGCAAGGACCAACGCGCACATCGTGTCGTGAATCACCGCCGCGTCCGCGCGCTCGCGCCGCCACGCGTCGGCCTGCGCCTGGGCACGCGAAGGGTCGCCCGGCATCGCGTCGAGCAGCGCCGTGGCCGCGTGCTGCAGTTGGCCGCGCCAGGCCGAAACGACAGCGGCACGTGCGAGCAGGTCGGCGCATCCGGCGATGTGCAGGTCGGCGTTGCCCCGCACCACGTCGCGCAGCAAGGAAGCCACGCGCGAGGGCGTCAGCAGTTTCAGCCCCTGCACCACGGCCGCGTTGTCCGGCGCGGAATAGGCGCCGGCAGCGATGGCGCCGGCCAGCATGTCGTCGATGTGTTCAAGATCCAGCAGGCGTGTGAGGTGGTTCAGCATCACTGCTTCGGCGCTGCGCCCTTCGAACGCACTGCGCGTCGCTCGCACAGGCCAGCAGGCGAGCATCTGCGCGGCCAAGGCGTGGGCCTCGCGCCAAGTCGTGCTGTCCGGTTCAGCGCCCTCGGCCACCCATGCGGTCACCAGGCTGCCCAACATGGGCAACGAGACCGCGAATCCGGCGCGGGCCAGCAGTTGATGCTTTTGCACCTGCGGCCACAGCACCAAGGCCGCTCGCTGGTAGCTGCGCT
Source organism: Leptothrix sp. (in: b-proteobacteria) (assembly GCA_013822265.1). Classification (GTDB taxonomy): domain Bacteria; phylum Pseudomonadota; class Gammaproteobacteria; order Burkholderiales; family Burkholderiaceae_C; genus Rubrivivax. The sequence goes on along the minus strand of PNKD01000042.1, from coordinate 10,592 downwards.
CGAACGAGGCGCCTTCGTTGCCGGTGGCCTCTTCGAAGTGCTGCTCGTCCGGGTCCATGCCGGCCAGCGCATCGCCGGGGCAGACTTCGCTGTCGGTAAAGGGCATGGTGCCGAGCGACGCCGCGGCACCGTCGGGCCGGCTCCAATGCGAGAGGGTCAGCGAGCGGTCGAAGACTTCGGCAACCCGGAACGCATCGCTGCCATCGTCGTCCTCGTCGTCATCGTGATAGCGCCGGGAGTACCGCGAACGGGGGTAGCCGCTGTATTCGGCGGCGCCGCTCTCCTCGATGCGCAGCAGTGCCGCATGCAGTTCGCACGCCGCGTCGCGCGAAGCCGCAGCCAGCACGCCGGCGGCAGCCGCGTCGGCGCCCTTGAGCGCAGCGAACGACAACTCGGCCGGCGTGTAGGCGTGTTCCAGCGGGTAGACCAACTTGGCCGGCCGGTCCGGGTTTGATGCGTCCGAAGGCTCGCTCCACCGGCGCAGCAACTGGCGCAGCGTGGCCGCCTCATGGTCGTAGGACGGTGGGCGAGGCAGGCCGCCGTTGCCCATGCGCCGCAGGTTGTAGACGAGCACCAGCCGGCATCCTGAAGTGATGGGCAACACCTCGTGCACGCAGTCGGCGTAGAAGGCGGCCCAGGCCAGCTCCGAAGAGTCGGTGCAGCGCAGATCGAGTCGTGCTTCGCGCCCACGATGGCGAACCTCCAGTTCGCCGCCGGTGTGCAGCGACGGCAGCGCCACGATCAGCGTGGCGAACATCCCTGGCGACTTCTCGGTGTCGCGATGGGTCACGAAGAAGCTGCCCTCGTCGTAGACCAGCAGCTTGTACAACTCGGCGACCACCCCGGCGCCGGCACCCAGCCCGGCGGCCGCGCGCTCGACGACGCTGCCCAGCGTCGCGGTCCAGTGCTTGCCCGCGATGCGGACACGATCAGCACCCATCTGCCAAGTCCGGCGCACCGCCGTGTCGACCAGCGTATCGCCACCGCGGCCGTAGGGCGCACGCTCGGCCACCGCGATGAGTTGCGCGGCTTGCGCCGGCAGCAACGGCAACGCGATCGGGCCGGCGCCGTCGACCTCGATCAGGGGCACATGCAGCGCGCAATGGCCTGCCGCGTAAAAGTCTCCAGGTGTCCGGACGGTTTGCAGGACCGCGGCCAGCGCATCGTTGATCGAATCCATGATCGACCCTCCCAGACCCCACAGTGTGCCTGGGGTTGGGCCGGCGCCGCCCAACCGGTGCCGCCCGATCGGCCGCCTTACCCGCCCAGACCGCGCGCTGCGATGCGATCGCCGAGATGCGCGCACGAATCAAGGCGGGCGCTTCCAGTCAGCCTGCGTTCATCCGGACAACTGGCAGAGACCGCCAACCACTGACCGTCGATGAGCAGCTCGATGCATGGATGGCCATGCAGCTCATCGAGCCGTCCACCGCCGCTGGATACCGGTCCGCCGTGCGATTCCGGAAATCGACCCCATGCGATGACGACGGCGCGAGGCTCGGTGATCAGCCGCTGCACCGGCTGAAGCCGGGGCGCGCGCTGAAGGCAGCTCGCCTTCCGCCCGAGCTTGAACGCCAAGACCGTCAACAACCGCGTGACAGTCCTCAGACGAGCCATGGATCCCGCTGTGGCCAACCATGCCATCGGGGACAACCTCGTGCGATTCGTGCGCCGTCGCAAGCTGATGCCCATGCCCGGCATGACACCGGCTTTGTGCGCAGCAGAGCTCGGCCGCTTGGTGGCCATGCTGCCGGCAAGCTGTGCGAGGTGGCTCGATGGCGCGCACAGCGCGCTGGTGATGCAACGGCCGGAGGTCGCGCTCGATCGCGATTCATCCCCGAATCAGTCCCGGAAAGAGCCTCTCGGCACGTCGACTGACCTTGCTCTCGTGCGTCGATCGCGCAATGACCTGCTGAACAAGGAAGTAGACGGCAGTCATCCAGGCCACCAATACCGCGGCCTCGCCGCCAGGTGTGGCGGCCCTTGCGCGCATCGCGAGCGATTCGGGGGCGCTTCGCTTCGGGCACGTCCTTCAGCGCCGGGACGAGCAGCGTCCAGAACCTAGTCCTCTCGAAACCTGGATTCCAACATACGGCCCCTGTTCGCTTCAACGCTGCTTGAAGATGTGAGCTGGCGTGGGAGAGGCCTTGCCGGCGATCGTCATGTCCGCGAGTCTCGATGGAGCCGCGCAGGCAGGTGCCCTTGCCACCGGCGCCGCGGGGTTCATCGCCAAGCCCTTCGATGTCGGGCACTCTATTGTCGAAGTCAACCGCGCCCTGAGCAATCTGTAAGGGTAGGTGTAGGCCCTTTGATCCGACCAGCTGAATTCCCCGATCCGCACTGCCGGGTCAGGTGTAGTACAGCGCGAGGTATCCGAGCAGAATGATCAGCACCGACAGCACCATCGCGCGAGTTGACCATGTGCGCGCCAGACCAGTGTCGGCACCCGCGCATCGACTCACGGCACTGATGAGTCCGGCACCAACGCGGAAGACTCCGTCACCTAGTCCGCGTCTTGCGGCGCCGAATGTGCCGGCCATGTGCCGCCAAGCTGCCGGCAGCATCCTGCGCCACACCCAGTCCGAGTCCAGGGTGATCGTCAGGGTGCGCTTGAGGTAGGGCAGCATCACGAAGAACGCCAGGCCGGAGAACAGCAGCAACTGCAGCTGTGTCAGCACATGCGCCCAGGTGTAGGGCTCGTACTTCACCGCGTAGGGCAGCAGTGCGTACAGCGGCTCGGTCCAGACGCCGAGCGCGATGCACAGGAACGCAAACACGACCATCGCCCAGCGCATGCTCGCCGGCGGTTCGTCCGGGCGCAGTCCCGAGTCCTTCTGGAAAAAAACGAACCAAGGGAACTTGATGCCGGCATGCAGGAACACGCCCGCGGATGCCGCCGTGAGCAGCAGCCACACCGTCAGCAGGTGACCGTCCGTCGCCGCCTGAGACACCATCGACTTCGAGACGAAGCCCGAGGTGAGCGGGAACGACGAAATCGCCAGCGCGCCGATCGTGCCGCACACGGTCGTGAGCGGCATCGTGTGGAACAGCCCGCCGAGTTCCGAGCACTTGCGCCGGTCGGTCATCAGCAGCACCGAGCCGGCCGACATCAGCAGCAGCGCCTTGTAGATGATGTGGGTGAAGGCATGCGCCGCGGCGCCGTTGAGCGCCATCTCGGTGCCGATGCCGATGCCCGCGATCATGAAGCCGACCTGGTTGACGATCGAGTACGCCAGGATGCGCCGCATGTCGTTTTCCAGCAGCGCATAGACGATGCCGTAGAACACCATGAACAGGCCCACCCAGATCAGCAGCTCGGTGCCCGGGAAGCCGCGGATCAGCACGTAAACCGCGGTCTTGGTGGTGAAGGCCGAGAGGAACACCGTGCCGCTCCACGACGCCTCGGGATAGGCGTCGGGCAGCCAGGCCGACAGCGGCGGTGCGCCGGCGTTGACGAGGAAGCCGATCAGGATCAGCCCCTGCGCGATGGAGTCGGGCGCCATGCGCGTGAACGCGATGCTGCCGGTCTGCGCGATGTGGCCGGTGATGCCGGCGAACAGCACCACGCCGCCCAGCAGGTGGATCATCAGGTAGCGCCGCGCCGCGCGGTACGACGTGTCCCTGCCGTGGCTCCACAGCACCAGCGTCGAGCCCACCGCCATCAGCTCCCAGAACGCGAACACGGTGATCAGGTCACCGGCCAGCGCGACGCCGATGGCCGAGCCCGCGTAGACGAAGGCCGCCGGCATCTCGACGCGGCTCTTCTGGCCGAGCGCGAACAGGCCACCGCCCGCGGCCATCAGCGCGAAGATCGTCGCGAACAGGCGCGAGAGCTTGTCGCCCCGCAGCGGCGTGATCGTGTGGTCGAGGAACCGGGCCTGCCACGCCGGCCCGTCAGGCACTTGCCAGACCAGCGCCAGCGCAACGAGGGGCAGCCCCACGATCGCAACAGACCTCAGGCTGCCGCGCAGGAACGGCAGCAGCAGGGCGCCGACGATCAGCACCAGCGCGGGGTGGATCACGGCCTGAATCGTCGGCTCAGTCATCGCGCTTGCCGTAGTAGCTGTCTGGGCGCTTGAGCACCAGGGCCAACGCCTTGGCGACGACGATCATCGCGGCGCAGGCCATGAAGCCGAACCAGGCGCTGAAGCCGAACACCGATTCGATCTCGAACTGCGGGTGCAGGTGCACCAGCAACTCGGCCAGCACGGTCAGCGCCAGCACGACGAGGAAACCGCGCCACAGGCGCCTGACGTTGCGCGGCTCGTCCAGCCAATGGCTGGACTCGGGTGTCACGGGTGCTTCGCGCTTCGTATCCATGCTCGTGATCCCGGGGCGCGCTGGTCAGAGGCCGATGGTCTGGCGGGCCAGCGCGAGCGGCACGTCAGGCAGGAAGAACAGCAGCACCGTGGCCGCGGCCGTGGCGCACAGCGCCAGCACCATCGGCAGCGGCGCCTCGCCATGCGAGTGGTCATTTCCATGGCCGTGCTTGGGCGGCGCGACGAAAAATGCGCGGTACACGATGGGCAGGAAGTAGCCGGCATTGAGCAGCGTGCTGACAACGATCACCGCCACCGCCGGCCAGTGCTGCGCCGCCATCGCCCCGGACAGCATGTACCACTTGGAGACGAAACCCACCGCCGGCGGCAGACCGATCATCGACAGTGCGGCAATTGCGAAGGCTCCCATCGTCCACGGCATGCGCCGGCCGATGCCGTCGAGCTGGCTGACCTCGGTCTTGTGGGCCGCGGTGTAGATGGCGCCGGCCGCGAAGAACAGCGTGATCTTGCCCACTGCGTGCGCGGCAATGTGCAGCACCGCGCCGACCAGCGACAGCGGCGCCAGCACGGCCGCGGCCATCACCACGTAGGAGAGCTGGCTGACGGTGGAATAGGCCAGCCGGCGCTTGAGGTTGTCTGCGCTGAGCGCGACCACCGATGCGGCCACGATCGTGAACCCGGCCACCCAGACGAGCCAGCCAGCGCCGATGCCGCCGATCCCGGCCTGGGCCAGGGTGTCGACGCCAAATACGTAGACGATGACCTTCACGACACTGAACACGCCTGCCTTGACCACGGCCACGGCATGCAGCAGCGCCGACACCGGCGTGGGCGCCACCATGGCCGCCGGCAGCCAGCGATGGAAAGGCATCAGTGCCGCTTTGCCGATACCGAACATGCACAGTGCGAGCAGGCCGGCCAGCGCCGCCGGGCCGAGCTTGCCGGCCAGGATGCCCCCGGCGGCGAAATCGGTCGTCCCGGCGACGTGCCAGACGAACACCAGCGCCGGCAGCAGGAACACGATCGACGTGCCCATCAGGATGCCGAGGTACACGCGCCCGCCGGTGCGGGCCGCGTCGGTGCCATGGTGGGTGACGAGCGGGTAGGTGATCAACGTCAGCAGTTCGTAGAAGACGAACAGCGTGAACAGGTTGCCCGCGAAGGCGATACCCATCGTGGCCGCCAGCGCGAGCGCGAAGCAGACGTAGAAGCGGGTCTGGTTCGCCTCGTTGTTGCCTCGCATGTAGCCGATCGAGTACAGCGAGTTGACGATCCACAGGCCTGAGGCGATGAGTGCGAACAGCATGCCCAGCGGCTCGACCTTGAACGAGATCTGCAGCCCGGGCAGCAGGGTGAACAGCGTGAGGGCCGGTCGTGCGCCGCCGCTCACCACCGGCAGCAGGGTCAGCACGCAGCCCAGCAGTGCGACCGCGGTGACCAGGGTGATGGTCTCGCGCAGGTTCGGTGCCCGCCCGGCCACTGCGATCAGTGCGGCGCCGACTGCCGGGACAGCCAGGGCCCATGCGATGGCTTGGTCGGGCGCGAGCATCAGCGCAGCCCTCCCAGCAACCCGGCAGCGGCCTGCGCTGCGGAGGCCACAGTGAACGAGGTATCGAGCCCGAAATACACGGTCGCGGCAACCAGCCCTCCCGCGGGCAGAGCCATGCTCCAGGGCAGCGCGCCGCCGCCGGCCGTGTCCTGCCTCGGCTCACGAAAGTAGGCGGCCTCGACGAACCGCCACACATACGCCGCGGCCAGCAGCGACGACATCACGATCAGGAAGACCAGCCACCATTGGCCCTTCTCGAGCGCAGCGAGGATGAGGTACCACTTGCTGACGAAGCCGGCCGTACCCGGCACACCGATCAACGACAGGCCGCACACCACGATGCCGAAGGTCGTCAGCGGCATGCGCTTGCCCAGGCCCTGGATGCGCGCCAGGCTGGTGCCGCCCATCACCATCGCCACGCCACCGAGCAGCAGGAAGATGGCCCCCTTGGTCACGCCGTGGTTGAACAGGTGGACGATGGTCGCGGTGAGTCCCGAGGTCGAGCCGAACGACAGGCCGAGGATGATGTAGCCGATCTGGCCGACGCTCGAGTACGCGAACAGGCGCTTCAGGTCGGTCTGGAAGATCGCGATCGTCGAGGCCACGAACATGCCCGCCAGCGCGAGCAGCAGCATCGCCTGCTGCATCGGCAGTCGTGCGAACACCGCCGATTCGCCGAACACCGAGAAGTAGAAGCGCAGCAGCACGTACATCGCGACCTTGGTCGCCGTGGCGGCCAGGAACGACGTCACCGCCGACGGCGCGAAGGTGTAGGCATTCGGCAGCCACTGGTGCAGCGGAAACAGCGCCAGCTTGAGCGAGATGCCCACGGTGAGGAAGGCGAGCGCCGCGAGCACGGGCCGCGTGCCTTGCACGGCGGCGATGCGCCGTCCCATGTCGGCCAGGTTCAGCGTGCCCGTCATCAGGTACAGCAGGCCGATGCCGATGACGATGAAGGTGGCGCCGATCGTGCCCATGACCAGGTATTGGTACGACGCCATGAGGGCACGGCGGTCGCGCCCGAGCGCGATCAACACGTAGGTCGAGAGCGACGAGACCTCCAGGAACACGAAGATGTTGAACGCGTCGCCGGTGATCGTGATGCCCAGCAGGCCGGTCAGGCACAGCAGGAACATCGTGTAGAAGAGGTAGTGCTGCTGTGGTGACACTTCGGCCTCGATACTGGCCCGGCTGTAGGGCAGCACCACCGCCGCAATGCCCGCGACCAGCACCAGCACGAAGGCGCTGAGCCTGTCGACGCGGTACTCGATGCCCCACGGCGGCGGCCAGTTGCCGATGGCGTAGGAGATCGTGCCGCCGTCGGCGACCCGCAGCCACAGCGATACGGCGATCGCGAGCGCGACCCAGCTGGCCGCCAGCGCCACCGCGAACGCGTAGGCGCGCCGGCGCAGCAGCACCGTCAGCGGCGCGGCGAGCAAAGGAATCACAACCTGCAGTGCGGGCAGATGCGCAGCCAGGCTCATGGTGGCGGAAGTCGGCTCGGCTGCGCATCCATGCCCAGGATTTCATCTTCCTCGATGCTGTCGTAGGCCTCGCGGATGCGCACCACCAGCGCCAGACCGAGCGCCAGCGTGGCAACGCCGACGACGATGGCGGTGAGGATCAGCACGTGGGGCAGGGGATTGGAGTAGACCGTGAAGGCGTCGCTCAGGATCGGCGCGGTGCCGCCCACCAGCTTGCCGGGTGCGATGTACAGCAGGTACACGGAGGTCTGGAAGATCGACAGGCCGACCAGCTTCTTGATCAGGTTGCCGCGCGCGATGACGATGAACAGCCCCGCGATCATCAGGAACACGGTGACGAAGTACGTAAAGTGACCGCCCCAGGTCATGGTCGTCGTGGCGCCGCTCATTGCTCGTCGACCTTGCCGCGATCAGCGAACATGTAGAAGATCTTCAGCATCACGCCCGACACCGTGACGGCGACGCCCACTTCGATCCAGAAGATGCCGCGGTGCTGGCCGAGCACGGGGTTGGGGTCGAGCACGAAGTAGTCGAGGTAGTTGCCGCCCAGCAGCAGCCCGGCGACGCCGACGCCGCCGAAGATCAGCACGCCGATGGCCATCATCGACTCGACCCATGGCTCGGGCACCAGCTTGCGCGCATCGGCCAGACCGAAGATCAGGCCGTAGAAGATCACCGCCGCGGCGAGGATCACGCCGGCCTGGAAACCGCCGCCCGGGCCGAAATCGCCATGGAACTGCACGTACAGCGCAAACAGCAGGATGAACGGGATCATCAGCTTGGCGATGACCCGCAGGATCAGGTCATGCCGCATGGGGCCGCCTCATGGCTTGCGGTCCTTGCGGCGGCGGCGCAGCAATGCGACCACGCCCGCGCCCGCGGTGAAGACCACCGTCGTTTCACCCAGTGTGTCGTAGCCACGGTAGCTGGCGAGCACGGCGGTGACGACGTTTGGGATGTCGACTTCCTGTTTGAGTTCGTTCAGGTAGCGCGGCACCACATGCGTGTGAATCGGCGCCTGGGGGTCGGAGAACTCCGGCAGCCCGAGCGTGCCGTAGACCAGCATGCCACCCACGGCCAGCGACACGGCCAGCGGCAGCCACGGCTTCTGCACGGGTCGCGCCTCCTCGCTCTTGCACAGGTACAGTGCCCCCAGCAGCAGCACCGTCGAGATGCCCGCGCCGACCGAGGCTTCGGTCATCGCCACGTCGACGGCGTCCATCGCCACCAGCACGGTCGCCATCAGGAAGCTGTACAGGCCGCCGAGCACGATCACGCCAAACAGGTTGCGGCTGCGCGCGATGACCAGCACCGTGACCGACATCAGCACCAGCAGCACGTTGATGATCAGGGTTTCGATGACGGGCTCCCAGCGTCCGCCAGCAGCGGCTTCAAGCCCCGCGCCAAGGCCGCACGCGCCAGCGCGTGGGTGGCGGTCGGGCTGGCGAAGAAGATCAGCACGCCGACCATCAGCAGCTTCACCGACACCAAGGTCAATCCGGCCTGCAGCATCAAGCCAAGAAGGATGAGCCCGGCGCCCAGCGTCTCGATCACGCTGGCCGCATGCACGCGGGTGTAGAAGTCGGGCATGCGCAGCAGGCCGATCGCGCCGACCACGCAGAAGAAGCCACCGCCGACCAGGCAGGCCCAGCTCAAGGCGTCGATCCAGATCGTCACTTGGTGGGCTCCTCGTCGATGCCCGGGTCGCCGAGGTCGCCCTGGCGGAAGAACTTCAGTACCGCGATCGTGCCGATGACGTTGAGCAGGCCGTAGACGACGGCCAGGTCGAGGAACTCGGGCCGGCCGTTGAGGAAGCCCATCACCGCCAGCAGCAGCATCGCCACCGTGCCGACGGTGTTGGCACCCAGGGCGCGGTCGAACAGGGTCGGGCCCCATGCGGCGCGGGTCAATGCGAGGGCGAGCGTGACAAGGAGAGCAAGGGCCGCGGCTGCGAACATCATGGCCGGCCCTCGCAGGCCGTGGCACGGCGATCCATCTCGCTGTCGACCACACCCTCGGCCCCGCTGCGCGTCAGGCCGTGGACGAGGAACTCGTTCGGCCCCGCCTCGATGGTGATGGTTCCGGGGGTCAGCGTGATCGACTGGGCATGGATCACCAGGCCCACGTCGGTCTTTTGGGTCGGCTTGAACCGAACCAGGGTTGGGCTGATCGGCAGCTTCGGGTGCAGGATGATCTTGCTGACGTCCCAGGCGGACTTGACGATCTCCTTGAGCAGCCAGGGCCAGTAAAGCAGCGCCCTCGCCCCGAGTTGGATCGGGTGCCCCTCATGATCGACCACGTCCATGCGCCGGGCGAACCAGACGACTGCCAGCGCAGAACCCACCCCGGCCGCGAGGAGAAAAGGCGTGAAGAACCCCGACAGCAGCAGCCAGAAGAGGCACAGAAAGGCGAACAGACTGATCGAGTGGAACACGTCAGATGAGCATCGAAGAATTGCGATTTATTGTATGCAGGGCCGTTCCCGCGACCCTGGCCGGACTGCTCGGGTTTTCCTTCGGTCGCTGGGCCGATGGTTTCGTGCCGATCCGCGATGCGGTCGGGGCAATGATTGCGATGCCTCGCTGCCGTGGCGCACGGCGGCCCCGTCCATCTCATGCCTTCGACGATGCGTGCCTGGGAATACCTGCTCTATCCCGAACTGCGCCGGTTCGAGCCTGGCCGTCAGGCGGGCGCATTGAAGGCGGCTGCCGACACCGGATTCGATGCGATCGAATACGTCGGGGTGGCCGTGGCTCCGGCGGCGACCGTGCTGCTGACGCGCTACTCCGCGGCGGACATGGGCCTTGCCGACCGCTTTGGCGCGGCGATCGCCAACTTCGTCGTCGCCATCCCGCTGTTGCTGGTGCTGGCCGGGCCGTTCTACGTTCGGCGAACGCGGCGAGGATTGCGCGCGCAGTTGAAAGGGAAGCGCGAAGCCGGGCTCGAGCGCGATCAGCCAGTTCCAGAGTGGCATCCAGGTTCTCTGCTACAGCAGCGCGGTCGGCCCGCGCAGATTCCAGCCTCGCAGCGCGCACCGCGCTGTCAGAACGGGTGTCCAACGCATACGAGAAGGGCGAGACGATCTCAATCGACATCGCCCAGGATCCGCACAGCCTCGCGATGTTTACTCGCTACGCGGAACAGTATGGAGGCGACAGTGCGCAGGCGCACCTGCTCATGAGTGCTGAACCTGCCAGGCAATCGCTCAAGCCGAATCGCACCTTTTCGGATGGGACGGCCATGCCGACAACCCTTGAGCAGGTTCGGGGACAGCATCTT
>PNKD01000041.1 GCA_013822265.1 Leptothrix sp. (in: b-proteobacteria) | reverse complement strand
ATCTTCATCCTGCTGTACACCGCGTTCAATTCAGTGCGCCACGCCACGCTGATCATCGCCAACGTGCCGTTCGCGATCATCGGCGGCATCGTCGGACTGTTCATCACCGGGCAGTACCTGTCGGTGCCGTCGGCGATCGGCTTCATCGCCGTGTTCGGGGTGGCGATGCTCAACGGCATCGTGCTGGTGACGTTCCTGAACGACCAGCGAAAACAGGGCTTGTCGATACGCGAAGCGGTGCGCCAGGGCGCCGCGCTGCGGCTGCGGCCCGTGCTGATGACCGCGTCGGTGGCCATCCTCGGCCTCGTGCCGATGCTGATCTCTACCGGCGTGGGCGCCGAGACGCAGCGCCCGCTGGCCACGGTGGTGGTCGGCGGGCTCATCACCTCGACGCTGCTGACCTTGCTGCTGCTGCCGCTGATCTACGAATGGTCCGAGTCGCGCGCTGACGCGAGGCAGCGCTCGCGCGACGCAGCCGAAGACGCCGAACAAGCGCCAGCAGTCGTGCTACCGCAAGCCACCCAGGAGACGCCATGAAAGAAATCAAAGCCTATGTGCATCGCAGCCGCATCGCCGACGTCATCGCGGCGCTGAAGGACAGCCCCGCCTGGGGCGGCGCAAGCGGCGGCGGCCGGCACAACCTTGCCGTGTACATCGTGAAGGGATCGCTTCTGCCGTTGGACAGCGACGAGAAGCACTACGCGATGGACCTCGGCGACGAGGTCGTCAACGAATACAAGCTGGAACTGCTGTGCGAAGACAGCGAGGTCGAGGCCCTCTCGGCCGCACTCCTGGCGGCCGCACGCACTGGCCAGGCGGTCGCCGGCTGGATCACCGTCATCGACGTGCTCAGCGCGACGCCCATGCGCTGACCGTACCGATCACGGTGTTCAACGGCAACGTCGCGCAAAAGTACCTGCACTCCATGTGCCGCACCTCCTAGCGCACGTGTTGGCGCTGAAGCTGACCGGCTGGAAACCGGTGGCTTGAACCCTATGATGGAAAGTCAGGCGCCAAGCCGCGAAGTGCGACGGGCGGCGTCGTGCGATCCGTGCAGTGAATGCGGACTGCAAGCAGGCTGGCAGGACGGATGCCAAAGGCCGCCACGCACGTGCGGCTCAGGTGCGCGCTGTCGGAGAACCCGGCGTCGTGAGCGGCGGCGGTCCAGTTCGGCCGCGCGGACAGTGAGCGCCGGGTCCGAGCGTTCGGCGAACCAGTGCATGGCCATGCGCTTCGAGCGCGCCCCACGGACCAGCGACCTTCAACATGCCGCCGACGCTCCAGGCGATCTGCTCGGCAGGGTGACGGTGGCGTTGGCCCGCACCAGTCCCGGCACGGGTCAGGCGCTGGCCCCCAATCACGCGCGGATCTGCCGGTTTCTTCAAGCCAGAGTGGGCACTCCCGACGCATGCTACGGACATCATCAATACACAAGCGAAGATGCTGCCATCTTGGTCCGACGCGTGGCTTCTGGGTATGGGCGCAGCCTTGGTGCAGTTGGCAGCCGGCGAGTTTGCCGCGGCGGTCCATGGGATGCACACGTCGCCCCTGCGAACCGTCGGCAAGTGGCTGATCGACACACTGCCAACACCCTCGACGGAGGTCAGCATCGCACGCATGGGTCGCGGCGACAAACCCGCGATCGTCGCAACACTGGTCTTGCTCGGCATCGGCTTCCCATCGTTGATGTCGCTCGCCGGAAACACCGCACTCTCGGCAGCGATCATCGGGCAGGGCTTCATCGGGCTCTATGCGTTGTGGCGCCGCGTCGAACTGTCGCCCACGACCGTATTCATTGTGGGATCGCCGGCAATGGCTGGCGCAATGCTGGGAGTCTGGCTTGGCGCTGTCGCTTCCCTGACTCTCGGACTCGTGCTGTCAGTCCTCGCGCTGGCGATACGCCGGCTTTGGCGCCGGCATGAAACCAAAGAGCCCGCGACACTTTCGGAGCCTGTGCCACCACCGCCCCTGTCGGTCGCGCCGCAAACCCCAGAGCCATCCAAGCTTTCAGCGCCGGTCAACCGATTCTTCGTCACCGACGTGAGGTTGCCGGCACCGACCGTGGACACGCAACGCTGGCAGCTCACGGTACGGGGCCTTGCCGAGCAGCCGGTGTCCCTGACGTTCGCGGAACTGCTGGCAATGCCACGGCTTTGTCTGCCTGGCAATCGCTGAGGCGCGCGTCAAGTTGAAACTGACACCCGTGTTGAGAGTTGCCAAGCACGATGATGAAGGCAGTCTTCTTGTCTTTGTCTACCCGGCCGAGTTCTACAACCATCACCCAAGAAAGAGACTGAAATGACATCGACAAGCACCAGGAAGACCGTTGTTCTGTTCATGCTCGCACTGGCCGCTGGAAGCTCCGGAATCGCCGTGGCGCAGTCTGCCTCCGACAGCTCGCCCAGCGACAAGACCGAAGCAGCGACGGCAAAGGGCGCGAAGACCGTCCGCATGCTGTTCGCACATGCCGATCGGAACAAGGACGGCCAGCTGACTCGCGCGGAGACCAAGTGGCACTTGCCCATCACGTATGCGAGTTTCGACAGCATTGACACCGCCAAGCGTGGCTGGATCAGCTTCGAACAGTTCGTCGATTTCACCAACAAGCGTGCCGGCCTGCAGGCCGACGACATCCTGAAGATCGGTCAATGGCCCTGACTTGTCTTCGTTCGTGGTGTGAGGAGTTGGGTTTTGTAGGCACCTCTTCGCCGCCGGCGCCACCACCGGCGCGCGTCGAGGCGCACGCAGTGGCCGCCGCCGAGGTCGCACGCCATCGCGGCGTCGAGGCCGACACCGGGCTCGAAGCCGATGAAGTCGTCGCGCGCCGTCGGCGAAACGGCCCGAACCCACTGCGCGAGCCGCCACCGCGGCCGGCTTGAAACGGCGGCTCGATCAGCCCAGCGACTTCATGATCCTGGTGCTGCCGGCCGCGGCGCTGCTGTCGGGTGCGATCGGCGACGTGACCGATACGCCGCTCATCTTCTTGACCGTTGGGCTGTACGCGGCGATCGGCTTCTGGCAGTCGTGGCATGCGGACCGGGCCCTGCAGGCGCCGCAGCGCCTGGCCGCGCCGCATGCAACGGTGCGGCGCGAGGCAGGCCAGGTGAAGATGATCAAGACCGAGCAACTCGTGCCCGGCGACGTTGTGCTGCTCGAGGCCGCTTATCTCGTGCCGGCCGATCTGCGGCTGCACGACGTCGCGCAACTGCGGGTCGACGGGTCGGACCCTCGAGAAGTCGCAGGGACACCTTGGCGCCGGGGTCGAAGCACCTGGCGACCGGGTCAACACAGCGCGCAAGGGCGCGCTGGTCACGCACGGGCGCGCGGCCGGGCTGGTGGTGAGCGCCGGAGAGCAGACCATGCTCGGCCGCGTCGCGCCGCTGCTCGGCGCCGCCGAGGGCCGCGCGACGCCACTGCGGCGCCGGAGCGCCGCGTTCGCGCCTATGCCTGGCCATGCTCGTGCGTCGCGGGGGCGATAACCGCGACGCGTTGCCGCAGCGCCTGGACGAAGCCATCGGCTTGGCCTAGTCAGCAAAGCTGATCGACAGCTGATCTCCACGCCTGAACAAGGACGATGGTGCGATGCCAAACGTGTCTCGGAACGATCGCGACAGGTGTGCCGAATCGCTGAAGCCGACCGCGTGTGCGGCTTCGGTCCAGGACGTTCCCTGAAGCACCGACTCCACCGCGCGCCGCAGGCGCAGCCACACCACATAGCGGCGCAGCGGAACCCCGGTGTCCTCGGCGAAGCGGTGGCTCAGCCAACTGGGCGAGACGTTCAGCGCGCCCGCCAACGTTTGCAGGCGCACCGGCCGGTCGATCTGGGCGCTCAGCAGGGCCAGGGCCTGGGCGATGCGCGGGTCGCGCCCACGGGCACCCGGATCGGTGCGCTCCAGCCCGAGCCACGACACGGAGGCCAAGTCGGCGGCATCGATCGACCCGCCATCCGACACCAGAGCCCTCAGGCGCTCTGCGACGACTGGCGACGGCTCAAACGCTGCGCTGCCATCGCGAGAGTCGAGGCGAGCTTGAAGCGACGCAAACTCGACGCATTCGGACTCCAGGTACAGCATCGCCACCGTCGCCCCTGAGGCTTCAAACGCATGCGGTCGGTCCGGCGGAACAAAGAACCCGTTCAATTCCTCCCACTCGCCCTGCGGCCCGGCTTTCAATCGAAGCCGGCCGCCAAGTCCCCAGCAGACCTGTGCGGCGTGGTGACGGTGCATGCCCGCATCGAGGCCGGGGCCGACATACAAGAAGCGATGCGGCCACAGGTACAGGCGCAATGGGACTGATCCGACGTTCACGTGCTCTCTGTCCTTGCCCATGAAATGTTTACCCCGTGACCGAGTCAAGATTCGGCTGCCTGGCCTGAGCCGCAAGTCAGTCTTGCTCGAACCGCATCGGGCCGATGCAGGCCGGCGTCGATTGCAGTCGGGTGTGCTTGTACCAGAGCAGCCATGCGATGGCTTCGTCCTTGGCCTGGCGCCGCGTCACGAAGCGCCGTCCGGCCCATCGGGTGAATCGCCCGGCGGGTCCCAGGCGCGTCCCCACACCGCGCATTTGCAGGTTCACGGGCGCGTCCCTCCTCGCAAGCCACGCGTGCATCCAGGCCGAGACGGACCAGTTGCCGGGCATCGTCGCCCGACGGGTACCGTGGTCCGACCAGCGTGAACTGCGTCCGCGTGACGCGGAGGTCCAGGAAACCGCGCGACTCGGAGGCCCCGGGTCGTTGGCGCGCAGAACAATCGCCTGTTGTGACGAAGCCCCCGAGTGCCTGAACAGCGATCAGTGCCGCGCGCACGAGCCAGTCACTCGCCGGGAGTGGGCTGTTGCCCGTGCGGCGGTCGCGACGCGGAAAGCGCAAGCCGGTGGCTCTCCGTGTTCAGCGCGCATGGGGCTTCTCGTCCGTTGCCGACCCAGCGCCGGAGTTCCTGACCACGCTTGGCGAAAGCACGGCCAGCGAGATCGCCGCCAGGGATATCCTGTCCGACGCCTCGCCTTCCTGCCGGCGCGTCAGTTGCGCCTCTGGCACGCCGACCTGCAGCGGGGTCAGCACAAATGCGCCAGCCGGGGCGATGTCGCCACCGATCGACGCCGACATCGTCGGATCTCGAAACCCCAGACGGACGCCATGAGGCGCCGACAGACAGTGGCGCACGTCCGCCACGAGCACATGGCCATGCGCTTCACGCGCGCCCCACGGACCAGCGGCCCTCAACATGCCGCCGACGCTCCCGGCAGTCTGCTCGGCGTGGTGAGGGTCGCGTTGGCCCGCTTCGTCCGGGCCGACGTAGAGCGCCCAACCGGGTCCGAGAGTCAGCGCCGATTGCCTGAGGTTGTCTTCATCATCCATGCTCGATCGGCCAACGTCCGCCGAGTCCTGCTCGAAGAGCGACCCGGCCCCGAAACTGATCGCGGTTCCGGTCACCTGTTGCGGGCCGCCGCCAGGGGTGCCTTACGCCCTTGCAGCCCACATCACGAGCTCGTCGAACGTGGTTTCGTCCACCCGATCGCGCCGCAGGCCGCTGATCACTCCCGCCGTGGCGGCCGCCGCGGCCAAACCGTAGACCGTCAAGCACCTGTGCCGGATCACTGCGTCTGTCCCCGAAGTGGGATCAGGCACTGGCTCAAGGGCGCACGCCCGATGCTGCGGCGCGCGATGGCGCAGCGCGCAGGGAACCGAACACCAGCGCGGCCGCGCCCAGCGTGATGCCGATGTCTGCCACGTTGAACGCAGGCCAGTGCCAACCGCCCCAATGGAAGTCGAGCCAGTCCACGACCGCCCCGCGCAAGACACGGTCCACCACGTTGCCGAGCGCGCCGCCGAGAATCCCTGCGTAGCCGGCACGCTCCAACGCGCCGGTATTCGGCCGCGAGATCAGCCGGCAAAGGAAGACCGAAGCGACGAGACCGACCGCGATGAAGAAGCCGCGCTGCCAGCCGCCCGCCTGGGCAAGGAAGCTGAACGCCGCACCCGGGTTTAGCCAGTGGCCGAGGTTGAACCATGGGGTCAGCGGGTGATAAACCCGCAGCGGGATGAACGCAACGACCGCGGCCTTGGTCGCGATGTCGGCCAGGAGCACAGCGGACGCGATGGCGATCGCACCGCGGACGGACAGGCTACGCGCCATGCGGATGGTCCTCGGCCTTCGGGGCTTTCAGCAGGCGCAGGCCATTGAAGACGACCACCAGGCTGGCGCCCATGTCAGCCAGGATCGCCAGCCACAGGCCGGCGTGCCCGGTGAAGGCGAGCACCATGAAGACGGCCTTGGTTCCGATCGCGAACGCAATGTTGGCCTTGAGCACGCCGCCGACGCGCCGCGACAGCCGGATGAACTCCGGCAGCTTGCGCAGATCGTCCTGCATCAGCGCCACGTCGGCCGTTTCGATCGCGGTGTCGGTTCCGGCGGCGCCCATCGCGAAGCCGATGTTCGACTTGGCCAGCGCCGGCGCATCGTTGACGCCGTCGCCGACCATGCCAACAGGCCCGCGCTGCGCCAACTGCTCGATCGCGGCCAGCTTGTCATGGGGCAGCATCTCGGCACGCACATCGGTGACGCCGACCTGGGCGGCCACGGCCTGGGCGGTCTTGCGGTTGTCGCCGGTCAGCATCACCGGCTCGACGCCGAGCGCCTTCAGTGCCGCGATGGCCTTCTTGCTGCTGTCGCGCACCGTATCGGCCACGGCCAGCACGGCCAACGCCTGCTCGGCAGTGGCAAGCACGACGACGGTCTTGGCTTCGGCCTCCAGACGTTCCATGTCGGCGCGGACACGCGGGCCTGCCACGCCAAGTTCGTCGGCCAGGCGCTGGTTGCCGATGTAGTACAGGGTGCCGTCGATCTCACCCTTCACGCCGCGTCCGGCCAGCGCCTCGAAGTGCTCGACCTTCGCGTGCCGCTTGTCGGCGTAGGCGGCGACGATGGCCGTGGCGACCGGGTGTTCGGACAACGCGTCGAGACTGGCGGCGATGCGCAGCACGTCCGGTTCGGACAGTGCGCCGAGCGGAACGATGTCAGTGAGCTTGGGCCGGCCCTCGGTCAGCGTGCCGGTCTTGTCGAGCGCGACGGCGCGCAGCAGCCGTCCCTGCTCCAGGTACAGACCGCCCTTGACCAGGATGCCGCGGCGCGCTGCCGCCGCCAGGCCGCTGACCACCGTGACGGGCGTGGAGATCACCAGCGCGCAAGGGCAGGCGATCACGAGCATCACCAGTGCCTTGTACAGCCAGTCGAACCACGGCTGGCCGAACGCGAGCGGCGGCACGACCGCGATCGCGATGGCCAGCGCGAACACCGCCGGCGTGTAGATGCTCGCGAACCGGTCGACGAAACGCTGGGTTGGCGCGCGCTGGCCCTGGGCCTCCTGAACCGATCGGGCGATGCGGTCCAGCGTCGTATCGCCCTTGCGGGCGCTGACCTGGAACTCCAGCGTGCCGCGCTCGTTGATCGTGCCGGCAAAGACGGTGTCGCCCGGCTTCTTCTGCACCGGCATGCTTTCGCCGGTGATCGGCGCCTGATTGACGGCAGAGGCGCCGGACACCACCACGCCGTCGAGCGCGATGCGCTCACCCGGCCGCGCGCGGATCACCGCGGCCATAGGCACGGCATCGGCCCTGACTTCCAGCCACTGGCCATCGGGCTGGCGCACCAGCGCAGTCTCCGGGGCCAGGTCCATCAGCTTGCGAATCGCATTGCGCGCGCGGTCCAGGCTCAGCGCCTCGATCATCTCGGCGATGCCGAACAGCCAGATGACGACGGCGGCCTCGGGCCACTGCCCGATCAGCGCCGCGCCGATGACGGCGATCGTCATCAGCAGGTTCATGTTGAGCGACAGCGTCTTCAGCGCGATCCAGCCCTTTTTCAGCGTCTCGATGCCACCGAGCGCGATCGCCGCCAGCGACATCGTCACCACCGGCCATCCCGATTCGCCGAATCCCGCGAAGGCCAGACCTTCGGCCCCCAGCGCGAGCACGCCGGCGACACCCATGCGAACCCACTGCGAGCGCGAGATGCCGGAGCCGAAGTCGCGCGTGACCGCCGGTGGCGCGGCGCTGCAGCTGCGCAGCACCGGCGCCATGCCCAGCCGATCGATCGCGGCGGTGATCGGTGCCGGGTCGGGCAGATCGTGGCTCACCGTCAGCGTGCGCGACATCAGGTTGAACTGCAGCGCACGCACGCCCGCCATGCCCTCGAGCGCCTTGCGCAGCAAGCCCTCCTCGGTCGGGCAGTCCATCTTCTCGATCAGGTACACCGCGTCGCCGGCGCTTGCCGGGCCGGCCTCGCGCTCGACCGTCGCATGCATGCCGATATCCTTCAGCGCCGCAAGAATCGGCTCGGGCGAAGGCAGGCGATGCTGCGCGTCGAGCCGGCGGTTGATCAGGTCGAAATCGAGCCGGTCGATGCCGTCGACGCTTCCAAGGCGCTTGCGGATGAGCGCCTCTTCGGTCGGGCAATCCATGTTCGAAATCAAGAACTGCTCAACGCGCGCAATCCCCTTTGCCGAGGCGGCACTCACGTCGGTTGCACACGAGGTGCATCCGGTGATGGCGGAATTTGAGCTTGTTGTGTTCATGACGATACTCAAGGACGATGCGGCCATTTCAAACCATGAAGTCGCTACAGAGTCAAGTGCCCGCCCTGACTTCGATGGGGTCGATCACTGCTTCGGCGGCTCGTTGTCGCGCTCCCGCGCTGGTGGCATGGGAATCCCGACCTTGTCGACGTTCACCGGCATCGATTCGTTTCTGAGCACGACCGAGCGTGCCGCGTTCAGCAGCCCTCGATGCGCAGCGTGCCGGCAAGCAGAAACTGGGGATGGAAGTGCGCGGCTGCGATCACGATGGCACCGAACACAGCGCCCACCGCGGCGATCGAGAACGCGACCGCAAAGCCGGCCCTTAGCCCCAGCGCCAGTGGCGCAAACATCGCCGGCCAGAGGATCTAAGGCATCAGCATGGCCGGCCTCGGGCTGCTGCCGCCGATGCAGTGGCCGGCGCGCCACGCCGCGCAGGGCCGCGCAGGGCCGCGACGCAGCCTATCGCTTCGGCAGCGCCCTGCAGCCCCGGCAACAGGAACCCCGGCTGAACAAGGCCCTTGATGACCCAGGCCGGCAGGTCGCTGAGGTTGTCACGGGTCGCCCGGGTCAATCCGGCAGCCGATGCGTGCCCGCGCCGACGGCCGCGTGCATCACCGCCGCGGCACGTGTTCGGTCGGCGTCTCGAGCGTGTTCCTCGCGTGCGGCAACGGCGTCACGTCGAACTCGGTGTCCTCGGGCGGCTGCAAGCCCGGGCCGTTCGCCGGAACGGGAATCGGCAAGGCAACCCGACACCCCGCAGCGCCAGCGCAGCGGGCCGATGCGTCAGAAGGTGCAGGGCGGCTTTCACGCAGCGTTGCCACAGGCCAAGGACGCACGCGGTCAATGACGAGATTGACACCGCCGCCATTCGCCGCCGGCACGCTCTCGTCTTTGCGGTCGCCGGCAGCGGGCGCGGCACCGCCCTGCTTGGAGACGCGCGCGAGGACAACGCCATTCGGTGTGGTCGATACGGGCAGCATGTGGCTGAAACCAACTCACTTCCTCCGCCGAGCGTGTTCCAAAGACGCGATCCCAGTGCGAACTCTCTCCACTGCCGGCTCCGTCAACCGCTCGCACATTGCTGCGCTCAGTGCCCCCCACGATGGTCTAGTCCACCGGCCTCGAACGTTCATGCGCCGCTGCCCGTCACCTTCCCAATGAGGAAACTGCGCACGGCGGTCTCGAACGCTGTTCCTGGCAGCACCTACGCGCCCTTCTTGGCCATCGAAATCAAGTAGTCGGCAACAACCAGCGATCCTTCGTTATGCCCGGCCATCGATCCGTTGGTCAGCCAGCGCCCGTCAACACCCATCGAGGGCGTCCCATCCACCTTGTAGCCGGACACAAGTGCGGATGCCTGCTTGGCCTTGGCTGCCACTGAGAACGAGCCAAACGTGTCCATGAAGCGGCGCTGATCGACCCCGTTGCGAGCCACGAACGGGCCTATGTCTTCCGGCTTGTCCAGACGCTGCCGATCCACGTGGATGGCGGCAAACACCTTTCGGTGCAGCTGTTCGATCAGTCCCAGTGCCTCGATCGCGAAGTACAGACGCTGGTGCACCACACCCGGCACCTCCCGGAACGCCACCGGAACCCGACGAAACAGCACCTCTGGCGGCAGGCGCTTCTGCCACGCGTCGATGGCCGGCTCGAAGGTGTTGCAGTGCCCGCATCCATAGGCAAAGAACTCGAGCACCTCGACTTGCTTCGAACCCTGGGTCGGCTGCCGCGGCGAGACGACGACGTAGTGTTTCCCCTCGACAAACTGCGCTTGCGCAGATGTGACGAAGGGCCTGAGGCCAAGTGAAGTCGCTACCGCTTGGATACAAAGTCGACGGTCCATGAGGTTTCCGAACATTTGATGAAACCTGGACAGCTTGCCCTCTCCAGCAGCTCCAGAGTCAAGTGCTCGACGATCAAGTCCTCAAAGATCGCTCGGGCATTCATCGCCCGTCGAACAACTGAAGTTGCCGCGTCGCCGGCTGTCCTGCTCTCTGCCTTGGGCGCTGGCGGGCGACGAGCAAGTGGTGAACGTTCCAAGGCAGATCGACGGCCACTTGCGCGCCTGCGCACCACGCCGCCGAGAAGTCGTCGAACACCGGCCTGCCCGCGGCCAAGATCGTGTCGACCTTGGCGACGTGCCATGGTTCCCAGCCGGTGTGTCGAGTCTCGGCCTGCGGACTTACCCAGCCTGCCTGGGTCTCTCGAAATGCCAGCGTGGCAGTCGAAACGCGGGCCGCCGTGGCCAGCAGTGCGACGGTCGCGCGCGCGACGCCACGCAGGCTCGCTGCCCAAGCCAACAGACCGGTCGCGAGCCGCAGTGAGGGTGGTCCATGTTCAGAAAACGCCCAGGAACTGGCGGCCAAACCTTCGTTTGTACACTTGTGCTAGCATGCAAGTGTGCACGTCATACACGTCAAAGCCGATGCGCTGTTTCAGGCGCTTGCCGACGCCACGCGGGTCCGCATCGTGAGACTCCTTGCTGCCGATGAGGGGGAAGCCTGCCTGTGCGAGTTGGTCGACAGCCTGCGGGAACTTGAGTCCAAGCTCTCGCGCCATCTGAAGCACCTGCGGCAAGCAGGAGTGCTTGACGCCGAGAAGGACGGCAAGTTCGTGTACCACCGTTTGGTGACAAGGCACGAGCACCTCAGGCAGGTCGTCACGGCGATTCGGGCCCTGCCCGACTCTGATGGCAGCTTTGCCGCGGACAGGCTTCGTTTCGACGCGCGCATGCGCCTTCGCGACGGAGGGCGCTGTCGAGTCGGAATTCAGACGATGTCTGTCGCCGGGGCGCTGGACGGCTCACGCACCGCATCTCGATCGAAGAGGCCGGCCTGATTCACTTTCTTCGACCTCTGCCTCATCGACCCATTGGAAGGTGATCCAGGTGGCTGCTTTCAACCCGTCGATTCGCCGCGATATGAGCCCGCATCTCACCACGCTCGTGGTTCCCAAAATGGATTCTCCGACCGAGGAAGGCCTGTTTAGAGGCATGTTGATCGGGCGACGGGAGCTTCACCGTCTCGCAAACGCCTGAGGCGCTACAACTTCGGAGGTGAGCATGAAGATCGGAGCCTTGGCACAGGCCACGGAGACTTCAGTGGAGGCGATTCGCTTCTACGAACGCGAGGGGCTCTTGAGCCCGGCGACAAGGACGGTGTCCAACTACCGTGTGTATCGCCAAGCCGATGTCCAGCGATTGAATTTCATCCGCCACTGCCGTGCGCTCGACATGACGTTGCAGGAGGTCGGCCAGTTGCTTGTGATCGCCGACAGCACCGGTGGCAGTTGTGCCGACGTCAATCGCGTTCTCGACGAGCACCTTCAGAGCGTGGCAACACGTGTTCGAGAACTGCAGCAGTTGGAACAGCAACTCAAGGAGCTGCGGGCCCGATGCAAGTCACCCGATGCCGTTGAGCGATGCGGCATCTTGAACGACCTGCGGCGAGAACCGGCAGCGGAGCACAGGCATGGCAAGCCAAACCAAGCGTTCGAGGGATCTCCTCACCCCCGTCCAAGACCGGTTGATCCCGAGGGTCGGTTGAGCCATCCCGGGGTGTAGGGCAGAGGCGCATCGCCAAGCACACCGACCCCACGTCCGAGTGGCCCAACGTAAGGGCGTGCTGCAGCATGTTCGGCTCAGCACATGGGCACCGCCGATGAACCACAGTTTGGTTGATCTACTTTCAAGCCAACGCTTGACGCCTGTCAACTGAGCCGCGCGCAGCCACTTGACTCTGCACCGACTGCATGGCCTTCAATTCTCGTCGTGCAAGCAACCCATGCTGAGTCCCCGATGAAGTGTCCAAGCTGCCCGGATTCAACGCTCCTGATGGCCTCGCGCGAGGGCATCGAGATCGACTACTGCCCGGCCTGCCGCGGCGTGTGGCTCGACCGGGGCGAGTTGGACAAGATCATCGAGCGCAGCATGACCCTGCCGGGCACGAGTGCGCAGCCGATGCCCCCTTGCCGTTGCGAGGAGGTCGCGCGGGCTGCGACGACGACCGTGTGCGCGCCGGCGGCGACGGGCGCAGGCGCCGCGGATTCCTGGCGGACTTGTTTGATTGATGCCACCGCACCGGCCGGCAGTGCTCAAGTCCGCTGGACCCGCCCTGTCGCAGCCGCTAACCAAGGAAAGGAACCACTCCATGAAACACGCAACCCGCACCCTCGCAGTTCTCGGCACCCTGCTGGCCTCGACATCCTTGATGGCCTGCCCCTATGACGGTTACGGCTATCGAGGCTGGTCTGGGTACAGCGACGGCGATCGAATGCGCGAGGGTCGCGATCGATACATGGACGATCGGATGGATTCGTGCATGTACGACGACTGTGGGATGTACGGCACGATGCGCGGCCCCATGGGCGGCACGGCGCTGCTGACAGGGCCTGCAATCAGCCGCCTGGGCCTCGACCAGTCGCAATCGCAGCGCGTTACGGCGCTGCAGCTGGAACTCAATCAGCGGTTGACCGCTCTCGACACCGACCGAGTCGCGCAGGAGGGGCGGCTTCGCGAGATGTATGCCAATCCGGCAGCCAATCGCGCGAAGACTGCGGCGACGGCTCAGCGCTTGGCTGAACTTCGCCTGTCGCGTGCCGAGGCTGTACGCTCGACGGTCGAACAGGTCGATGCGTTCCTGACGCCCGAGCAGCGGGCGCTGTGGCGCCGCGGCGCAAGGTGGTGAACGCCGCCGCACCGAGCGCTAGTCTGACCGTGTAGGAGCCGAGAACATGTGGTGGGACGCTTGCGATTGGGGGTGGGGTTGGCATGGCTGGGGGATGGGGTTGATGGGGCTCCTGTGGTTGGTGTTGTTCATCGTTGCCGCCGCAGCTGTGGTTCATTGGGTGGTGACTACCGTGCGCTCTTCGACCAAGCCTGTGCTTGCGGGCAAGTCCGCCCTTGACCTGTTGAAGCAGCGGTATGCGCGCGGCGAAATCAGCAGCGACGAGTTCACACGCATCAGGCAGGACATCGAGTGACGCAGACTGCCGGCCCGAACATGGCGGTCCGACAGCGCGGGATCATGAGCAAGGCCGGCGCCACTTCGGTGCGAGGCCTTTCGAGATGCACGTTGTGAGGCGCTTAGAGTTTCCCGCGCAGCCTCGATAGGGTCGTGCTGGCAGGGTGTCGGCGCCGGTCGAGCAGTTGTTCAACTGGACGTCGCACCGAGGCAAGGCTCGCGTCGAGCATCAAGAAGAGGAATCCATGCCCCTGCAGGGACTCCGGAACGCCGCGACAAACCGGGTTGTCCTGTTCGGTGTGGCCCTTTGCCGTCCTGGCTGCGGGTTGCGGCGCTGGTTGATATCCACGAGTAGCGGCGCCGATACCGGGGAGGTGTCGACGTCCTGACGTGCACCCAAGAACCAGCCTAAGCGGCTGTCATCATTGGAGTTTCTTGGTAGGCCGTGTTGGACTTGAACCAACGACCAAAGGATTATGAGTCCTCTGCTCTGACCAACTGAGCTAACGGCCCCCGGTGGGAAGCCCGGATTCTAGGTCGCGTGCGGAAGCCGGCCGCGCAGGCCGCGGCTACTTCGCCGAGAGCGCGTGGCCCACCAGGCGCGAGGTGATGTCGACGATCTGGATCATGCGGTCGTAGGCCATGCGCGTCGGGCCGATGACGCCCAGCGTGCCGACGATGCGGCCATCGACCTCGTAGGGCGCCGCCACCACGCTCAGCTCGGCAAAGGGCACGACGTGGCTTTCGCCGCCGATGTAGATGCGCACGCCCTCGGCGCGGCTGCTCACGTCCAACAGGCGCATCAACTCGGTCTTCTGCTCGAAGACATCGAAGAGCCGGCGCAGGCCGCGCATGTCGTTGCCGAAGTCCTGCACCGTCAGCAGGTTGCGCTCGCCCGCGACGACGACGTTGTCGGTGCTCTCGGCCAGCACCTCGGTGCCGGCCTGCACGGCCGCCTGCATCAGCGCCGCGATCTCGCCGCGCAGCGCGTCGATCTCGCGCTTCAGGCGCTCGCGCACCTCCTCGATGCTCAGCCCGGCGTAATGGGCGTTGAGGAAGTTGGCGGCCTCCACCAGTTCGGCCTGCTGATAGTCGCGCGCGGTGAAGATGACGCGGTTCTGCACGTCGCCGTCGGGCGCCACCAGGATCACCAGCACGCGCCTTTCGCCCAGGCGCAGGAACTCGATGTGGTGGAAGACGCTGGCTTTGCGCGGCGCCGTGACCACGCCGACGAAGCTGCTCAGGCTGGACAGGATGCCGGCAGCCTGCGCGATGACACGCTGCGGCTGGTCGGGGTGCAACTGGCCGCCGGCGGCGGCGACGTCGGGCGCCAGCCGGGCCGCGTCTTCGTGGGCCAGTGGGCGCGCCGTGAGCATGGTGTCGACGAAGAGCCGGTAGCCGCGCGCGGTGGGCACGCGGCCGGCGCTGGTGTGCGGGCTGGCGATCAGCCCCAGTTCCTCGAGGTCGGCCATGACGTTGCGGATGGTGGCCGGCGAGAGGTCCAGCCCCGAGGTGCGCGACAGCGTGCGCGAGCCCACCGGCGTGCCGTCGGCGATGTATCGCTCGACCAGGGTCTTCAGCAGGATGCGCGCGCGGTCGTCAAGCATGGCGGTGTGATTGTATTTTGGCCCTGCCGGCAGGCGCCGCGGGCCCCGCTGGCGCGCAGGCCCTATGGTGTAATGCGCCGCATGCCTTCAGGCTTTCGACATGCTGCCATCGTCGGCAAATACCAGGCGCCGGGCATACGCGCGGTGCTGGAGGAGATCGCCCATTTCCTGGTCGGCTGCGGCCTCGAGGTCAGCTTCGAGCGTGACACGGCCACCGCCACCGGTGTCACCGATTTCGAGGCCTTGTCGCCGCAGCAGATGGGCGAACGCTGCGACATCGCGGTGGTCGTGGGCGGCGACGGCACGATGCTGGGCATCGCGCGTGAACTGGCGCGCTGGAACCTGCCGCTGGTGGGCATCAACCAGGGCCGGCTGGGTTTCATCACCGACATCCCGATGGGCCAGTACAAGGAAGCGCTGGCCCCCATCCTGAGTGGCGACTACGAGGAAGAACAGCGCACCATGCTCGAGGGCGAGGTGTGGCGCGACGGCCGGCGCATCTTCGAGGGCTTGTCGCTGAACGACGTGGTGGTCAGCCGCGGCGCCTCCGCCAGCATGGTCGAGCTGCGGGTCGACGTCGACGGCGAGTTCGTCGCCAATATCCGTGCCGACGGCCTCATCGTCGGCACGCCCACCGGCAGCACCGCCTACGCGCTGTCGGCCGGCGGGCCCATCCTGCACCCGAGCATCGGCGGCTGGGTGCTGGTGCCCATCGCCAGCCACACGCTCAGCAACCGCCCCATCGTGCTGCCCGACCGGGGCGAGGTGCACATCGGCATCGTCGCGGGCAAGGACGTGTCGGTCAGCTTCGACATGCAGAACCTGGCCAGCCTGCTGCACGGCGACCAGGTGCGTGTGCGGCGTTCGGCGTGCAAGGTGCGCTTCCTGCACCCGCGCGGCTGGAGCTATTACGCCACGCTGCGGCGCAAGCTGCGGTGGTACGAAGGCGTGGTGTGATGGCGCCCCCAAGCTCGCTGGCGCTCGCTACCCCCCAGGGGGGCCGTCCGCCAGCGGCCCGGCCGAGCCGGTTCCGCGGCGGGAAGCTTGATCCGTCTGCTTCGCGCCATGCACCGCGAGCGGTGCACCGCGGCGTGGTCCTCTGACATGCTGCGCCGGCTGACGCTGCGCGACGTGGCCATCGTCAGCGAGCTCGAACTCGAGCTCGGGGCGGGGTTCACGGTGCTGACCGGTGAAACGGGTGCGGGCAAGTCCATCCTCATCGACGCGCTGCAGCTGGTGCTGGGCCAGCGCGCCGACGCCACGCTGGTGCGCGAGGGCGCGGCGCGGGCCGAGGTCAGCGCCGAGTTCGACTGTCCGGCGGCGCTGCGGCCCTGGCTCGAGCAAGCCGGCTTCGACGACGACGGCCTGCTGCTGCTGCGCCGTACCGTCGACGCAGCACAGGGCGACAGCGCCGGCCGCAGCCGGGCCTGGATCAACGGCAGTGCGGCGACGGTGGCGCAGCTGCGCGAGGCCGCCGAGTCGCTGGTCGACATCCACGGCCAGCACGCCTGGCAGAGCCTGACGCGCCCGGCCGCCGTGCGCGCCCTGCTCGACGCCCAGGCTGGTGTGGACGCCAGCGCACTCGATGGCGCCTGGGCGGCCTGGCGGCAGGCCCTGGCGCGGCTGCGGGACGCCCGCGGCCAGCGCGATACGCTGGAGCGCGAGCGCGAGCGCCTGGCCTGGCAGGTGGGCGAGCTGGCCAAGCTGGCGCCTGCGCCGGGCGAGTGGGAGCAGATCAATGCCGAGCACCAGCGGTTGGCCCACGGCCAGGCCCTGCTCGACGGCGCCCGCGACGCGTTGCATGCGCTGACGGAAGACGAGCCCGGCGCCACCGCGCTGACGGCGCGCGCGGCCGACGCGCTCGATGCCGTGCTGCGCCACGACGCCGAGCTCGGTGCCGTGGCCGAGGTGCTGCGCAGCGCGCAGGCGCAGCTCGAAGATGCCGCGCACACGCTGCACGTCTATCTCGGCCACCGCGACCCCGACCCCGATCGCCTGGTCGAGCTCGATGGCCGCATCGGCGCCTGGGTGTCGCAGGCGCGGCGCTACCGGCGCACGCCGGCCGAACTGCCGGCCCTGCTGGCCGGCTGGCAGGCCGAGCTGAAGGCGCTCGACGCCGCGGCCGACCTCGACGCGCTCGAGGCCGGCGTGGCCGGCGCCGAGGCCGCATGGCGCAGGGAGGCGCAGCGCATCTCTGCGCTGCGGCGCAAGGCCGCACCCAGGCTGGCCGGGGCCGTCACCACCGCAATGCAGCAGCTGGGCATGGCCGGCGGGCGCTTCGAGGTCTCGCTGCTGCCGCAGGACGAGCCCCAGGCCTTCGGGCTGGAAGGCGTCGAGTTCCGGGTCGCCGGCCACGCCGGCAGCACGCCGCGGCCGTTGGGCAAGGTGGCGTCGGGCGGTGAGCTGTCGCGGCTGGCGCTGGCCATCGCCGTCACGACCGCACAGGGTGCCGGCAACGCCGTCACCGCGGCACAGGGTGCCGGCAACGCCGTCACCGCGGCACAAGGCGCCGGCGGCGCCGCCGTGCCGACGCTGATCTTCGACGAGATCGATGCCGGCGTCGGCGGCACCGTGGCCGATGCCGTGGGCCGGCTGATGAAGCAGCTCGGGCGCGTGCGGGCGGGCAACACCCAGGTGCTGGCCGTGACCCACCTCGCGCAGGTGGCGGCCTGCGCCGACAGCCACTTCGTCGTCAGCAAGGCGATGAAGGGGCGGCAGACGCAGTCGGACATCCAGCGCGTCGAAGGCGAGGCCCGCGTCGCCGAGGTGGCGCGCATGCTGGGCGGCGAGCGGCTGTCGGGCACCGCGCACGCGCAGGCGTTGCTGAGCGGCCCGCAGGAGGGGCCGTCGCGATGAGCGAATGGGCGGCGCTGGACGGCACCAGGCGCGACGAGGTCATCCTCGTCACGGGCATCTCGGGCTCGGGCAAGTCGGTGGCGCTGCATGCGCTGGAAGACGCCGGCTTCTTCTGCGTCGACAACCTGCCGCCCGAGCTGCTGCGCGACTTCATCCACCTCGAGCGCGAGCGTTTCACCACCCGCGTGGCCGCGGCAGTGGACGTGCGCACGGCGTCGTCGCTGCCGCAGCTGGTGCCGCTCATCCAGCAGCTGCGTGAAGAAGGCGTGCGCATCCGCCCGCTGTTCCTCGACGCCAGCACCGACGCGCTGCTGCGCCGCTACTCCGAGACTCGCCGCCCGCACCCGCTGACCGCGCCGAAGGAAGCCGACAACGCGCGTGCGCTCGTCGAGGCCATCGAGCTCGAACGCAACCTGCTCGCCGACCTGCGCGAGGTCTCCACCGTCATCGACACCAGCCAGCTGCGCCCGGCGCTGCTGCGCAGCTGGGTGCGCTCGCTGGTGGGTGCGCGCGAAGCGGCGCTGACGCTGGTCTTCGAGAGCTTCGCGTTCAAGCACGGCGTGCCGCTGGACGCGGACTTCGTGTTCGACGTGCGCGTGCTGCCCAACCCCTACTACATCCGCGAGCTGCGGCCGCTGACCGGCCGCGACGCCCCCGTGGCCACCTACCTCGAGGCGCAGCCCGAGGCCGCGGAGATGCTCGACCAGATACAGACCTTCCTGCAACGCTGGCTGCCGTCGTTCGAGGACGACCAGCGCAGCTACCTCACCGTGGCCATCGGTTGCACCGGCGGCCAGCACCGCTCGGTCTACGGCGTCGAGTGCCTGGCGCGACGCTTCGACAGCCGCTACGCCACGCTGATCCGACATCGTGAACTCGATGCCCGCGGCTGAACGGGCGCGCGCCGGGATCGTCGCCGGCGGCTGAAGCGCAGCGCCCCCACCGCCCCATGGCCGAGCCCGCGACCCTGCCCGCGCCGCTGCCGCTGTTCCCTCTGCAGATGGTGCTGTTTCCCGGGGGCCTGCTCAGCCTGCGTGTCTTCGAGGCGCGTTACCTCGATCTGATGTCCGAGTGCCTGCGCACGCGCCAGCCCTTCGGCGTCGTCTGCCTGAAGGCCGGCGCCGAGGCCGGCCGCGGTGCGCAGCCCGTGCAGATGGAGGACGTCGGCGTGCTGGCCCGCCTGGACGACGTCGATGCCGAGCAGCCCGGCATCCTGCGCGTGCGTTGCCTGGGCGGTGAACGCTTCCGCCTGCTGCAGCCGCCGACGCAGCGCGACAACGGCCTGTGGACGGCGCCCGCCGAGGTGATGGCACCCGACGCGGCGCGTGTGCCGGGGCCGGCGCTGCTGGCCACGGTGGGGGCGCTGGCCGAGGCCATCCGCAAGCTGCAGGCCAGCGACCGCGTGCCCTTCGCCCAGCCCTACCGGCTCGACGATGCGGGCTGGGTG
Organism: Leptothrix sp. (in: b-proteobacteria); assembly: GCA_013822265.1. Classification (GTDB taxonomy): domain Bacteria; phylum Pseudomonadota; class Gammaproteobacteria; order Burkholderiales; family Burkholderiaceae_C; genus Rubrivivax. The sequence goes on along the minus strand of PNKD01000041.1, from coordinate 7,571 downwards.
GCCAACCGCTGGTGCGAGCTGCTGCCCATCAGCCTGGCGGCCAAGCAAAAGCTGATGGAGCTGGATGACCCGGGGACCCGGCTGTCGCTGGTCGATGGCTACCTGCGCGACAAGAAGGTCGTGAGCGGCTGAGCGGCTGAGCGGCCCGCAGGCCGAGGCTCAGGCCTCCAGCAGCACGCGCACCGGGGCCGGCAAGCCCAGCGCCAGGGCTTCCTCGCGCCGCGCCCAGCGCCCCGGCGGCAGGTCGGCCGGCGGCCGGGCACGGGCCGGCAGCGTCCACTGCAGCGGCTGCAGCGTCCAGTCGAAGTGTGTCAGTGCATGTTCGATGGTAGGCAGCCAACGGCCCTCGCCGGGCCAGCCTTTGACCACGGCTTCCACCGCGGCGGGGTCTTCGTGCTCGGGCAGGCTCCAGAGCCCGGCCCAGACGCCCTGCTCGGCGCGGCGCACCAGGAAGTGCCGGTCGCCGCGGCGCAGCCACAGCAGCACGTGGCAGCGCCGGCCCCGTGCGAGCCGCCGCGTCTTCACCGGGTAACGCTCGGCCGTGCCGTCGGCGCGCGCCACGCAGCGTGGCGCCAGGGGGCAGCGCAGGCAGTCCGGCTTGCGTCGGCTGCAGACCGTGGCGCCCAGGTCCATCAGGCCCTGCGTGTAGACGTCGACATCGCTGGCCGGCATCAGCACCTCGGCCTCGGCCCAGAGCCGGCGCTCCTCGGCCGCGCGCGCGAGGTCGCCGTCGAAACCCAGCACGCGCGTCAGCACGCGCTTGACGTTGCCGTCGAGGATGGCCGCGCGTTCACCGAAACAGAAGGCGGCGATCGCGGCGGCGGTGCTGCGGCCTATGCCGGGCAGCGTGGCCAGCACCGCGCTGCTGGCGGGAAACGCGCCGCCGTGCGCGGCCACCACGGCCTGCGCGCAGCGGTGCAGGTTGCGGGCGCGGCTGTAGTAGCCCAGCCCGCTCCACAGCGCCAGCACGTCGTCCAGCGGCGCCGCGGCCAAGGCCCGCACATCGGGAAACCGCGCCAGGAAGCGCGGGTAGTACTCGAGCACGGTGGCCACCTGCGTCTGCTGCAGCATCACCTCGGACAGCCAGACGCGGTAGGTGTCGCGCGTGTGCTGCCAGGGCAGGCCGCTGCGGCCGTGCCGGCGCTGCCAGGCGATGACGGCGCCGGCGATCGTGCGCCGCGTCAAGCGGCGTCCTGCCGCTGCGGCGAGCCTTCGGCGCCCTCGGCATCGAGCCGCCGCGCGCTGGCGATGGCCTGCGCCGCCAGCGCGTCCAGCCGCGCCAGCATGACCGACAAGTGATCGTCCTGGCCCTGCACCTCGGCGATGCGCTGCTCCAGTTCGCCGGCCGCGGCCTGCACACGCTGCAGCGCCTCGCGGCGGCGCTTGAAACCGCGGCGCCGCTCGCCGAGCTGCACCTCGACCTGGCTGGTGGCGCTCTTGCTCCAGAGTTCGAGTTCACCGGCGGCGTTCTCGAACACCACGCGCAGCCGCGACAGCAGCATGCGCCTGAACTGCTCGGCGAACCCCGGCGCGGCCAGCCGCCAGGCCTGCAGGATGCCGAGGTAACGGCCGTAGCCCTGGGCGATGAGGTCGAGTTCGCCCTGGAAGCCCTGCAGGTCGGGCACCGGCGCCAGAGAAAACGCGAAGCCGAACTCGGCATTGAGCTGCCGGAAGCTGGCCTCCAGCATCTGCCTCATTTCCTCGGCCTGGTTCTGGGCGCGGCGGATAGACGCGCCCAGGCGCTCGATCAGCGTCTCGAACGCCGCGCGGGCGCCGAGGTTGAAGGGCCGAGATGCCATCGACGACTGCATGGCCGCCAGTTCGGTGCGCAGCACATCGCTGGCCAGCGCCAACAGCACCGCGCGCAGGATCTTCTGCTGCACCGCGCGCAAGGCCTGAAGGCGGGCCGTGCAGCGCTCGAAATCGGACACCTCGAGGTCGATGCGCTCGAGCATCATGCGCAGCTTGGCGCCGCTCTTGCCGCGCAGGCCGCGCAGCTCGAGCAGCTGCTCGGCGTGCTGGCGCCGGCGGTCGGAGAGCCGCCGCGCCGCCGAGGCACGCAGCTGCTGCACCACGCCCACGGCCGACTGCACGAGCAGGTGGCGTCGGCGCGGCAGCAGGCCGGCGGCCAGCGCGCGCTCCAGCGGCGGCAGCCGGCTGGCGAGCAAGGACTCGACGTCGCCGTCGACGCGCGCCGCCAGCGCCTCTCGTGCCGACAGCGCGAACACGCGCGACGGGTCGACCTTCAGTGCGTCGGCGGTGGCGGCGCATTGCTGCGCGATCTGCGCCTGCACCTGCTCGGGGCTGCTCAGCGGGTCGGCCAGGGCATCGATCTTGTTGAGCACGACAAAACGATCGAGGCTGGCGTGGCCGAGGTGCTCGCGCCAGATCGAGAGGTCGGACTTGGTGACGCCCGTGTCCGCCGCCAGCACGAAGACCACGGCATGCGCTGCCGGCAGCATGGCCAGCGTGAGTTCGGGCTCCGCGCCGATGGCGTTCAGCCCCGGCGTGTCGATGACGACCAGCCCGTGCTGCAGCAGGGGATGCGGGTAGTTGATGACGGCATGGCGCCACGCCGGCACCTCGACGCCGCCGACGTCGTCCTGCGGCGGGTTGTCTTCCGTCTGCGTCGCGTTCCAGAAGCCCAGCGCGGTGGCCTGTTCGACGCTGACGGTCTGCCGCCGCGTCACCGCGCCCAGCGCCAGCGCCAGCGTCTGCGGGTCAGCGGGGTCCAGCGGCACATGCTGCCAGTGGCTGTCGCGCGTGCGCAGCTCGGCCAACGACAGGCCGCGCAGCCGTGTCTCTATGGGCAGCAGCGCCAGCTGCGGCGGCAGGTGGGCATCGAAGCGCAGTTCCACCGGGCACATCGTGGTACGCCCTGGCGTTGCGGGCAGCACACGACGGCCGGCATCGGCAAAGAAGATGGCGTTGATGAGCTCGGACTTGCCGCGCGAAAACTCGGCCACGAAGGCCAGTACCAGCTTGTCGGACGCCAGCCGCTCACGCAGCGACGCCAGCAGCGCGGCGTCGGCGTCGTCCAGCAGTTCGTGCTCGACCAGCGAGCGCCCGAACTGCCCGACCTGGCGGTCGAGCTCGGCGCGCCAGGTGGCCAGCGCGTCCAGGCTGTCGGCGATCGGGCTGTCGGCGGCGCTGGCCGAAGCCGCAACGACGGCCGCCGGCCCGACCGCCGCTGCCACTGGTGCAGCAGGCGGGTTCGCGGTCAGTGCGGGGGCAGTCATGGGCTTGAACGGGGCAGCGGCGCATCCTAGCGCAGCCCCCTGCCCGGGTCGGGGCTGCTTGTGGCCAGGTCGCCGCGGATTGCAAGGCGGAAGTCACGCCTGCAATGATCCTTACCGCCGCTGACAGGTGGCGCAGAAGTAGGTCGAACGTTGCGCCTGCACGCGGCGGCGCACCGGGCTGCCACAGCGCCCACAGGGCAGGCCGGCACGGCCGTAGACCCCGGCCTCGGACTGGAAGGCGCCACTGGCGCCGTGCACGTCGGTGAAGTCGCGCAGCGTCGAGCCGCCCAGTTCGAGCGCGCGGGCCAGCGTGCTGCGCAAGGCCGCGAGCAGCCGCGCCGCGCGCGGGCGGCTGATGCGGTCGGCGCGCAGCGCCGGGTGGATGCCGGCGACGAACAGCGCCTCGCAGGCGTAGATGTTGCCGGCGCCCACCACCACGTCGCCCGCCAGCAGCACGGCCTTGATGGGCGCCCGCCGCTGCTGCAGCCCGGCGTGGAAGGATGCGGGGGTCAGCGCCGGGTCGAAGGGCTCCGCGCCCAGGCGCCGCAGCAGGGTGGCGGCGGGTTCCGCGTGCAGCCCCGGCGACCAGACCACCGCACCGAAGCGGCGCGGATCGTTGAGCCGCAAGGTGCCGCGATCGGTGACGAGTTCGAAGTGATCGTGCGGCCCGGCCGCGGGCGGCGCGGCCAGCAGCGCCAGCGAGCCCGACATGCCCAGGTGCAGCAACAAGCCGCCCGATGCGGATGGATTGGGCAAGCCACGGTCCACGCGGTCGGCGCCATCACCAGGCCACAGCGGCAACCAGAGGTACTTGCCGCGGCGCGTGATCTCGCCCACCCGCTGGCCGACCAGCGTGGCGGGCTCGCAGCCCAGCGGCCAGCGCAGCGGTTTGCCGGCAAGCGCCTGCAGCACGCGCGCGCCATGCAGCGGCGCCGCGAGGCCGCGCCGCGTGACCTCAACCTCTGGAAGCTCGGGCATAAATTCATTATGTGAGAATGAATCGAGACCGCATGGACATCCCGATGACTGACTGCACTTGCCGGCCGCGGCCGGCCACCATGGGGGCTCGCCTGCTGCTTTGCGCCGCCCTGGCCTGGGGGCCCGCCGTCTCGGCACAGACCCAGGCACAGACGCAGGCATCACCGCCAGCGCCCGAGCCCGCGGCATCGGCAGCGCCGCTCAACTCGGCGATGGACGACCGCCTGTTCTACCAGTTGCTCATCGGCGAGATGGCACTGGGTACGGGCGACGCAGGCAGCGCCTTCGAGCTGATTCTCGACGCTGCGCGGCGCACGCGCGACGAAGGCCTGTTTCGCCGCGCCGTCGACATCGCGCTGCGTGGCCGCGCCGGCGAGCAGGCGCTGGCCGCGTCGCGCGCCTGGCGCCTGGCGCGGCCCGACTCGGTCGATGCCGTGCGGCTGCAACTGCAGATTCTGCTCGTGCTCAACCGCAAGGACGGGCTCGACGAGCCGCTGCGTGCGTTGCTCGAGCTCGCGCCCGCCGCCGAGCAGCCGGGGCTGATCTCGGCATTGCCGCGTTTCCTGCAACGCGCCGGCGACGGCCGCGGCGTCGCCGCGCTGATGGAAGACGCCCTCAAACCCTATCGCGACACCGAGGCCACGCGCGTGGCGGTGCGCGTGGCGCTCGGCCGCGCGTGGCTCGAGGCCGGCGAGACCGAGCGCGCGCTGGTGCTCGCCCAGGAGGCGCAAACGCTGGACGCCAGCGCCGCCGGCCCGGCGCTGCTGGCACTGGATCTGATGCGCCAGAAGCCGCAGGCCGAGAGCCTGATCACCGCCTATCTGGGCCAGGCCGGCTCCGAGCCGCAGGTGCGCCTGGCCTACGTTCGGGCGCTCACCGCCGCGCAGCGTTTCCCCGAAGCCGTCACGCAGTTGCAGGCGCTGACGCGAGCGCAGCCCACGATGGCCCCGGCCTTCCTGTCGCTGGGCGCGCTGCACCTCGAGCTCAAGCAGGTCGTGCAAGGCGAGGCCGCGCTCGAGCGCTACATCGAACTCGTGCAGCCGCAGGTCGCATCGCCGGCCACGGCGCCCGACAGCACGCTGTCGTCGACCGAAAGCGATGACGACGACACGCCGTCGCGCCCGGAACGAGGCCTCGTGCAGGCGTGGCTGATGCTGGCCCAATCGGCCGAGCAGCGCGGCGACTTGCACGCCGCCGAAGCCTGGCTGGCCAAGATCGACGACCCCAATCGGGCACTGCAGGTGCAGACGCGACGTGCCTCGATGCTGGCGCGCCAGGGCAAGATCGCGCAGGCCCGCGAACTCATCCGACGCGCGCCCGAGAAGGACGCCGACGACGCGCGCGCCAAGCTGGTGGCCGAGGCCGGCGTGCTGCGCGATGCCAAACGCTGGCGCGAGGCCTACGAGGTGCTGGCGGTGGCCAGCCAGCGCTTCAGCGAAGACAGCGACCTGCTGTACGAGCAGGCCATGATGGCCGAGAAACTGGACCGCCTGGACGACATGGAGAGCCTGCTGCGCCGTGTCATCACGCTCAAGCCCGACAACGCCCACGCGCACAACGCGCTGGGCTACTCGCTGGCCGACCGCAACCAGCGCCTGCCCGAGGCGCGCCAACTCGTGCGGCGGGCGCTCGAGCTGCTGCCCGGCGACCCCTTCATCACCGACAGCCTGGGCTGGGTGGAGTTCCGCATGGGCAACCGCGAGGAGGCCGTGCGCCTGCTGCGCAGTGCCTACGCGATGCGGCCCGACACCGAGATCGCCGCCCACCTCGGCGAGGTGCTGTGGGCGATGGGCCAGCGCGACGAGGCGCGGCTTGTCTGGCGCGAGGCCAAGGCACGCGACGCTGGCAACGACGTGCTGCGCGAGACGCTCACCCGGCTGCGCGTCGACCCGTGAAGCGGCAGGGCAGCGCGCTGGCGGCCGCCCTGGCCATGCTGCTGGCGGCCTGCGCGAGCACACCACCGTCGCCCCACGAGGCCGGCTGGACCGCCGGCCGGCTCAGCCTGCGCATCGATGCGGCGGGCGAGGCCCCTGCGCAAAGCGTGAGCGCGGCGTTCGAACTGCGCGGCGACGGCGAGAGCGGCGAACTGCGGCTGAACTCGCCGCTGGGCAGCCGCGTGGCGTCGGCGCGCTGGGCACCCGGCTTGGCCCTGCTCGACGATGGCAAAGGGGAACGCAGCTTCGACAGCCTGGCCGCGCTGTCGCAGCAGGCGCTGGGCGAAGCACTGCCACTGCAAGCCCTGCCCAACTGGTTGGCCGGCCGGCCCTGGTCCGGCGCCGCGCATGCCGCCGCCGCCGAAGGTTTCGAGCAACTGGGCTGGCAGGTCGACCTGGCGCGTCGCGCTGAAGGCTGGATCGAAGCGCGCCGCAGCACGCCCCCCGTCGTGCGCTTGCGCGTCAAGCTGGACGATGCGCCGTGAGCCTTCGAGCCCTTTACGACCTGCCCGCGCCGGCCAAGCTGAACCTGTTCCTGCACATCGTCGGCCGACGGCCCGACGGCTACCACCTGCTGCAGTCGCCCTTCGTGCTCATCGACTGGGCCGACACCCTGCACTTCGAGAAGCGCAGCGACGGCCGGCTGCGGCGCCACGACCTGGGGCCGGCGCTGCCGGACGACGACCTCTGCCTGCGCGCCGCGCGGGCGCTGCAGTCGGCCAGCGGCAGCACGGCCGGCGCCGACATCTCCATCCACAAGCACGTGCCGTGGGGCGCCGGGCTGGGCGGCGGCAGCTCCGACGCCGCCACCACGCTGCTGGCGCTGAACCGGCTCTGGGCGCTGCGCTGGCCGCGCGAGCGGCTGGCCGAGATCGGCCTGCGCCTGGGCGCCGACGTGCCGTTCTTCCTCTTCGGGCAGAACGCCTTCGCCGAGGGCATCGGCGAGCGGCTGCGGCCCATGCACTGGCCCGAGCAGCGCTACGCCGTCGTCAAGCCCCCCACGGCCCTGCCCACGGGCGAAATCTTCGGGCACCGCGCGCTCAGACGCGACACCGATCCTGTTATAGTTGCGGGCTCTCCTGAAGAGGCAGGTCACAGCGATGTGTCGGCCGCGTGGGTGCAGAGATTTTTCTGCGGCTTTGGCCGCAACGACCTGCAACCGCCCGCCGAAGACCGCTGTCCCGAGGTGGCGCAAGCCGCCCGCTGGCTGGAGGCCCGTCACGGCAACAGCCGCATGACAGGCTCCGGCAGCGCGGTCTTCTCGAGAGTCGGTGCGGCCGAGCCATCCAGGGCGACAGACGCGGCGGCGGGTTTCGACGACCTGCCACCGCACTGGGTGGGGCGGATGTGCCGCAGCCTGGTCTCGCACCCCCTGGGCGCGTGGGCGGGCTGAAACGGTTTTGGGTGGCGGCGCGAGCCG
>PNKD01000040.1 GCA_013822265.1 Leptothrix sp. (in: b-proteobacteria) | reverse complement strand
TCGTGCACGTCGGCCACGCGATCGGGCAGATCGACCCCGAGGAAGCGCGGCGCACGCTGGCCCTGTTCGGCGAGCTGGCCGGCATCACGCCCGCACTGGAGACGCAGCCATGAAGTACATCGACGAATTCCGCGACGGCGGTGTGGCGCAGAAGATCGCCGCGCGGCTGCGCGACGAAGCGCTGCCCGAACGCCAGTACAGCTTCATGGAGTTCTGCGGCGGCCACACGCACGCGATCTCGCGCTACGGCATCACCGAGCTGCTGCCGGCCAACGTGCGCATGATCCACGGCCCGGGCTGCCCGGTGTGCGTGCTGCCGATTGGCCGCATCGACCTGGCGATCCAGCTGGCGATCAACAAGGGCGCGATCGTCTGCACCTACGGCGACACGATGCGCGTGCCGGCGTCCGACAGCCTGTCGCTGGTGCGGGCCAAGGCACGCGGCGGCGACATCCGCATGGTGTATTCAGCAACCGACGCGCTGCAGATCGCGCGCCGGAACCCGGACCGCGAGATCGTGTTCTTCGCCATCGGCTTCGAGACCACCACGCCGCCCACGGCGCTGGCGATCCGCAACGCGCATCGCGAGGGCCTGGCCAACTTCAGCGTGTTGTGCTGCCACGTGCTCACACCCTCGGCGATCACGCACATTCTCGAAAGCCCCGAGGTGCGGCAGTACGGCACCGTGCCGATCGACGGCTTCGTCGGTCCCGCCCACGTCAGCATCGTCATCGGCTCCGCACCTTACGAACACTTCGCGCAGGAATACCGCAAGCCGGTCGTGATCGCCGGCTTCGAGCCGCTCGACGTGATGCAGGCGGTGCTGATGCTGGTGCGCCAGGTCAACGAGGGCCGCAGCGAAGTCGAGAACGAGTTCACCCGCGCCGTCACCTCGGAAGGCAACCTGACGGCGCAGGCGCTGGTGTCGGAAGTGTTCGAGTTGCGCACCAGCTTCGAATGGCGAGGCCTGGGCGAAGTGCCCTACAGCGCCTTGAAGATCCGGCCCGCGTTTGCCGACTTCGACGCCGAGCGCCGCTTCGGCCTGGGTTACCAACCGGTTGCCGACAACAAGGCCTGCGAGTGCGGCGCAATCTTGCGTGGCGTGAAGAAGCCAACCGACTGCAAGATCTTCGGCACCGTGTGCACCCCGGAGAACCCGATGGGCTCGTGCATGGTTTCATCTGAAGGCGCCTGCGCGGCGCACTACTCCTACGGCCGCTTCCGCGACATTCCGGTGCGCGTGGAGGTGGCGGCATGACGCTCAAGAAGGACTACAGGCGCCCGCTCGACCTGAAACACGGCCGCGTCGACATGGGCCACGGCGCCGGTGGCCGCGCCGCTGCGCAATTGATCGAAGAACTGTTCCTGAAGGCCTTCGACAACGAGTATCTGCGCCAAGGCAACGACGGTGCCGCGTTCGACATTCCCGCCGGCCACAAGCTGGTGATGGCCACCGACGGCCACGTGGTGTCGCCGCTGTTCTTTCCGGGCGGCGATGTCGGTGCCTTGAGTGTTCACGGCACCATCAACGACGTGGCGATGTGCGGGGCACGCCCGCTGCACATCGCGGCCAGCTTCATCCTCGAAGAAGGCTTTCCCCTGTCCGAACTCAAGCGGGTGGTCGAGTCAATGGCCGCCGCCTCGCGCCAGGCTGGTGTACCCATCGTCACCGGCGACACCAAGGTGGTCGAAAAGGGCAAGGGCGACGGTGTCTTCATCTGCACCACCGGCATCGGCGTGGTGGCGCACGGCGTCAACGTGGGCGGTGCCCATGCGCGGCCGGGCGACGTGGTGCTGCTGTCGGGCACGATAGGCGAGCATGGCGTGGCCGTGCTGTCGCAACGCGAATCCCTGGAGTTCCAGACCACCATCGCTTCCGACACCGCCGCGCTGCACACGCTCGTGGCGGCCATGCTCGAGGCTTCACGGGACGGGGTGCACGTGCTGCGCGATCCGACCCGCGGTGGCCTGGCCACCACGTTGAACGAAGTGGCCAGCCAGTCGGGTGTGGGCATGGTGCTCGATGAAGCAGCCATTCCCGTGCTGCCGCAGGTGGACGCAGCTTGTGAGCTGCTAGGCCTGGACCCGCTGTACATCGCCAACGAAGGCAAGCTGATCGCGGTCTGCGCCCCCGAAGCGGCCGCCGCCGTGCTCGCGGCGATGCGGGCCCACCCGCTCGGCGGCAACGCGGTGCAGATCGGCCTCGTCACCGAAGACCCGCACCACTTCGTGCAGATGGAAACGCGCTTTGGCGGGCGCCGCGTGGTCGACTGGCTCAGTGGCGAGCAACTGCCGCGCATTTGCTGATGCAATGCCGGCCGCGCCTGCCCATCGATCGGTGCAGATTCCGTGAACCCGCCGCTCGACCGCCTCTGTCGCAAGACCGAAGCCGGCAGCGCCGCGTTGGCCACGCGTTCGGCCGCGCTGCCGGCGCGCGCCCGAACGGCGCTGATCCTGATCAACGGCCGCGAGCCGATGGCGGTGCTGGCCCACAAGATCGGTGCCGACGCGCCGGCGCTCGTCGAGATGCTGCTCGCGATGGGATTGATCGAAGACGTGCCGCCGCCGGCAGCACCACTACGGCCAAAGCCCGTGCCGCCGCCCAGCCCGGTGGCCGTGCCGGTGGCCGACGACACGGTGACAGCGGCGCGCCTTGCACAGCTCAAGCGCGACGGCCTGCACCTGCTTGCACCGCAGTTCGGTCCCGATGTCGACGTGATCTGCCGTCCACTGCTCGAAGCCAACACGGCCGCGCACTACAACGCGGCGCTTGCGGGAATCGAGTCGAAGCTGGCGATCTACCTCGGCCGCAAGCAGGCGCTCCGTTTGCTCGACCCGCTGCGCCTCTGAACCTCGGCCGGGCCGCCGCGCCATGAATGGTTCCCTGCGCATCCTGTTGCTGTGCCACAGCTTCAACAGCTTGTCGCAGCGCTTGTTCGTCGAACTGAAAGCGCTCGGCCACCAAGTCGCGGTCGAACTCGACATTGCCGACCGCGTGACCGAAGAAGCCGTCGCTCTCTTCCAGCCGCAGCTTGTGATCGCCCCGTTCCTGAAGCGGCGCATTCCCGAGCCGGTGTGGCGCAGCACCGTGTGCCTGGTGGTTCACCCCGGCCCGCCCGGCGACCGCGGCCCGGCCGCGCTCGACTGGGCCCTGCTTGACGCGCCGGCGCACTGGGGCGTGACCGTGCTGCAGGCAACTGGCGACTTCGACGCTGGCCCAGTGCGGGCCCACGCCGCCTTCGCGATGCGCGGTGCCGCCAAGGGCAGCCTGTACCGCAGCGAAGTCGCCGAAGCGGCGGTGACGGCCACGCTGCAGGCCGTCGCGCGCCATGGTGTTGCGGCCGCTGGCGCCGAAGCGACGATCCCGGCAGCGCCCGCCGGCCACTGGCGCCCTGCGATGCCGCAGTCGGCCCGCCGCATCGACTGGCAAGCCGACACCACCGCGCGCGTGCTGGCCAAGCTGCGCAGTGCCGACGGCCAGCCCGGTGTGGCCGACGAACTCTTCGGCCAGCCTTGCCACCTGTTCGACGGCCACGCCGCCAGCGCCGCCGTGCTGCACACGCTGCCATCGGCCCGACCGGGCGACGTGATTGCACGGCGCGATGGCGCACTGCTGCGCCGCACTGGCGACGGCGCGGTGTGGATCGGCCAGGTGCGCGCGGCGCAGGCCTGCGGCGACAGCGCGCCGTTCAAGCTGCCCGCCACGCTGGCCTTCGCAGCGCAGGCCGCGTTGTTGCCCGAGCGGCCGGCGCTGCTCGAACGGGCCGACGACGAATGGGCCGAGCTGCGTTACCGCGAACTCGGCCCGCCGGGTGCACGTGTGGGCTGCCTGTCGTTCGACTTCTACAACGGCGCGATGTCGACCGCGCAGTGCGAACGCCTGTGCGCTGCGCTGCGGCAGGTGAAGCAGCGCGACACGCGCGTGCTGCTGCTGCTTGGTGGGCGCGATTTCTTCAGCAACGGCATCCACCTGAACTGCATCGAAGCCGCCGCCCACCGGCAGGGCGACAGCGCGGCGGACGAATCATGGCGCAACATCAACGCGATGAACGACCTGGCGTTGGAGCTCATCACCACCACCGACCGCCTGACCGTGGCGGCGCTGCGTGGCAACGCCGGTGCTGGAGGCGCTTTTCTGGCGCTGGCGGCCGACGAGGTCTGGGCGCACCGGGGCGTGGTGCTGAACCCGCACTACAAGAACATGGGCAACCTGTACGGCTCGGAGTACTGGACCTACCTGCTGCCGCGCCGCCTCGGCGCCGAGGGCGCGCGTGCGTTGATGCAGCAACGCCTGCCGCTGTCGGCCCCTGCGGCGGCGCAGATGGGTCTGATCGACCGCTGCGTGAACACGTCTGCCGCGGCCTTCGGCGATGGGGCTGTTGCCGATGCGCTGGCCCTGGCGCTGTCGCACAATCTGCCGCAGCGCCTGGCGCACAAGCAGGCCGCGCGCGCCGCGGACGAAGCGCGACGCCCGCTGGCCGAGCACCGCAAGGACGAACTTTCCCGCATGCACCGCAACTTCTACGGCTTCGACCCAAGCTACCACGTGGCGCGCTACCACTTCGTCCACAAGCTGCCGCACGCCTGGACACCGCGGCACCTGGCGGTGCACCGCGAGCCGGGTTTCGGTGTGGTGGAGCCCGCGTCGTGAGCGCCGTGCTTGACCTGCCACGCGTGCTGGTGGTCGATGACGAAGTGCGTTCGCAGGACGCGATCCGCCGCACCTTGGACGAAGACTTCACCGTGCTCACGGCGAGCAATGCCGACGAAGCGCGGGTGCAACTCGAACGCCACGCTTTCAGCGTGATCCTCTGCGACCAGCGCATGCCCGGCCAGACCGGCGTGGTGTTCCTGCAGGAAGTACGCGAGCGCTGGCCCGACACGGTGCGCATCGTGATCTCCGGCTACACCGATTCCGAAGACATCATCGCCGGCATCAACGACGCCGGCATCTATCAGTACATCCTCAAGCCCTGGGTGCCGGAACACCTGCTCGGCACCGTGCGCACGGCGGCCGAGGCCCAGACGCTGCAGCGCGATATGAACCGGCTGGACGTCGAACTGCGCACCAGCACACCCGTGCTGCGCCAGCGGGCGGCGAACAAGCTCGAACTGGCGCGCCGCGTGTTCGACTTCGACCGCATCGAACGTGCCCCCGGAAGCCCCCTGGACGCGGTCTGCGAGATGGCCGCGCGTGTCGCGCGCTACGACTTGAGCGTGCTGGTGCTCGGCGAGTCAGGCAGCGGCAAGGAGCTCTTGGCGCGCGCCATGCACTACGCCAGCCCGCGCGCGGGTGCGGCCTTCGTGGTGGAGAACTGCGCCGCCATCCCCGACACGCTGCTCGAATCCGAACTCTTCGGCCACAAGCGTGGCTCGTTCACGGGCGCCTATGAAGACCACCTGGGCCTGTTCCAGCGCGCCCACCAGGGCACCGTGTTCCTCGACGAGATTGGCGAGACGTCGTCGGCCTTCCAGGTGCGGCTGCTGCGGGTACTGCAGGAAGGCGAAGTGCGGCCGGTCGGTGGTACGCGCGCCGTGCCGGTCGACGTGCGGGTGATCGCCGCAACCCACCGCGATCTAGAGCAGCGCGTCAGCGAGGGCCTGTTCCGAGAAGACCTTTACTACCGCATCTCCGGCGTGTCGCTGACCGTGCCGCCGTTGCGCGAGCGGCCGGGCGACATCGGCCCGATCGTGCAGCGCCTGTTCGGTGAGGTCGGGGCCGAACTCGGCCGCCCCGGTGCCCGGCTGAGCGACGACGCCATGGCCTGCCTGATGGGCTACCCCTGGCCCGGCAACGTGCGCGAATTGCGCAACGAGATCGCGCGCGCGATCGCGCTCAGCGAAGGTGATCTGGTCGAGGCGCAAGTCTTTTCGACGCGCGTGCTGCACGGCCAGACCGGGCGGTCGACATTGGTGAACGGGCACAGCCTGGCGCTGCCGGCGACCGGTACGCTGGGCGAACGGCTCGACGCGATCGAAGCGATGGTGCTGCGCGAAACCCTGCTGCGCCATCGCTGGAACAAGACCCGGGCCGCCAAGGAGCTGGGGCTGTCGCGCGTCGGCCTGCGCGGCAAGATGCAGCGCTTCGGACTGGAAGGGTGAACACCATGCTGAACGTTCTCTGGCTGCAGTCCGGTGGCTGCGGTGGCTGCAGCATGTCGCTGCTTTGCGCCGACACCACCGACTTCCACGGCCAGTTGCGCGATGCCGGCATCAAGCTGCTGTGGCACCCGTCGCTGTCGCTCGAGAGCGGCAGCGAGGTGATCGAGATGTTGAACGGCGTGCTCGACGGCAGCGTGCGCGTCGATGCGCTGTGCGTCGAAGGCTCGCTGTTGCGGGGGCCGAACGGCAGCGGCCGCTTTCATGTGATGGCCGGCACCGGCATCCCGATGATCCACTGGGTCACGCGGCTGGCGGCCAAGGCGCACCACGTGGTCGCAATCGGCAGTTGCGCGGCCTGGGGTGGCATCACCGCGGGCGGCGACAACCCGACCGACGCCTGCGGCTTGCAGTACGACGATGACCGCCCGGGTGGGTTGCTGGGCGCAGCTTTCCGCTCCGCCAGCGGCCTGCCTGTGATCAACGTGGCCGGTTGCCCGACCCACCCGGGCTGGGTCGTCGACACGCTGATGGCGCTGGCCGCCTACTCGCTCGCGCAGGCCGATCTGGACACCTTGGGCCGGCCGCGCTTCTACGCCGACCAGCTCGTCCACCACGGTTGCACGCGCAACGAGTACTACGAGTTCAAGGCCAGCGCGGAGAAGCCGTCCGACCTGGGCTGCATGATGGAACACATGGGCTGCAAAGGCACGCAGGCACACGCCGACTGCAACACGCGCTTGTGGAACGGGGAAGGCTCGTGCACGCGCGGTGGCTATGCCTGCATCAGCTGTACCGAGCCCGGATTCCAGGAGCCGGGGCATCCCTTTCACCAGACGCCGAAGATTGCCGGCATCCCGATCGGCTTGCCGACCGACATGCCCAAGGCCTGGTTCGTCGCGCTCGCGTCGCTGTCCAAGTCGGCCACGCCGCGCCGCGTGAAACTCAACGCGACCGCCGACCACGTCGTCGTTGCGCCGGCCGCCCGGAAGACACGGCTCAAATGACGCGTCTGCTGGTCGGCCCGTTCAACCGCGTCGAGGGCGATCTCGAGGTCACGCTCGACATCGCCGACGGGCGTGTCGGCTCGGCGCGCGTGAACGCGCCGATGTACCGCGGCTTCGAGCAGATCCTGCAGGGCAAGGCGCCACACGACGCGCTCGTCGTCGTGCCGCGCATCTGCGGCATCTGCTCGGTGTCGCAGTCGGTCGCGTCGGCCCGAGCGCTCGCCGACCTTGGCCTCATCGAGATGCCGGCCAACGGCCAGCACATCACCAACGTGATCCTCGCGACCGAGAACCTCGCCGACCACCTCACCCACTTCTACCTGTTCTTCATGCCCGACTTCACCCGCCCGGTCTACGCCGCGCAGGCCTGGCATACGGAAGCGCAGCGGCGCTTTGCACCGCAATCCGGCGAGCAGGTGCGAGCGGCCATCGCGGCACGCCAGCGCTGGTTCGAGTTGCTCGGAACGCTGGCAGGCAAGTGGCCGCACACCCAGAGCATCGAGCCCGGCGGGTCGACCCGCCCGGTCGAGGCGGCGGAGCGCACGCGGCTGCTGGCCCGCGTGCGCGAGTTCCGCGGCTTTCTCGAACGGCAGTTGTTCGCGGCGCCGCTGGAGCAGATCGCCGCGCTGCGCAGCGAAGCCGACCTGCAGGCCTGGCATGGGCAGGATCCGTGGCGCGGTGACTTCAGGCTCTTCCTGAGCATCGCCAACGACACCGGGCTGGCCGCGCTCGGGCGTGGCCCAGGACGCTTCATGAGCTATGGCGCATACCCGCAGCCGGGTGGCGGGCACCTGTTTCCGCCCGGCGTGTGGCACGCGGGATGCGGCGAACTCGTGGCGCTGGATGCCGGTGCGATCCGTGAGGACGCAACGCATGCATGGCTCGCGGACGCTGGCGGTCCGCTGCATCCGAGTGCAGGCGTCACGCAGCCCGAGCCGGACAAGCCCGATGCCTATACCTGGAACAAGGCGCCGCGACTCGATGGCCTGGTGGTCGAGACCGGTGCGGTGGCTCGGCAACTGGCCTCTGCCCACCCGCTTGTGCACGACGCGGTGGCGCGGCACGGGGGCACCGTCTATACGCGTGTGCTGGCGCGCCTGCTCGAGCTGGCGCAGGTCGTCCCGAAGATGGAACAGTGGCTGCAGCAACTGGTCGTCAACGACCCGTACTGCCACACCAGCGCGCTGCCCGAAGACGGGGTCGGCGTCGGCCTGAGCGAAGCAGCGCGCGGCAGCCTCGGGCATTGGGTGCAGGTCCGGCGCGGCCGGATCGCCAATTACCAGATCGTCGCACCGACCACCTGGAACTTCTCTCCGCGCGATGCCGCCGGAACGCCCGGTGCGCTGGAGCAGGCACTGGTCGGTGCCCCCGTGCGGGACGGCGAGACCACGCCGGTGGCGGTGCAGCACATCGTGCGCTCCTTCGACCCGTGCATGGTGTGCACGGTGCATTGAGCGGGGCCTGGACGATGGCCGACTCCCAGCCACCGGTCAAACCGCCAGGGCGCAGCCTCGGCCTCGAAGGGCTGGTGCCGCACGGCGGCATCGAAGGCGTGGACGAATCGACCTGGCTCGATGTGATCCACAAGATGGACGAGGTCTACTCGCAGCTGGTGCACGACGAGATCCAGCTTGAGCAGAAGAACATCGAGCTTGAGCAATCGCAGCAGTTCATCTTCAGCGTGCTCTCGGCGATGTCGGACGTGCTGCTGGTCTGCGACGAGCACGGTTGCATCGAAGAAACCAACGCCGCGTTGTGCGAGCTTGTCGGGCGCAGTGACGCTGATCTGCGCGGCACCTCGTTCTTCGATCTGCTGGCCGACGCCACCAGTGCCGAGCGAGCGCGGGCGGTCTTGTCGCGCAGCAAGCCGGCGCGCGGTGGCGAGGCGATCGAGTTGAACCTGACAGGGCCCCAACGCCAGGCCGTGCCGGTTGATGCCAACTGCACGCCGCGCGTCGGCGTCAACGGACGTCGGGTCGGCACCGTGTTCGTGGGTCGGCCGACAGCAGAGATCAAGCGCGCTTACCACGAGCTGCGGGCGGCGCACGACTCACTCAAGCTCGCGCAGCAGCAACTCCTGCACTCCGAGAAGATGGCTTCGCTCGGACGGCTCGTCGCCGGTGTCGCTCACGAGCTTAACAACCCGATCAGCTTCGTGCTCGGCAATGTGCACGCGCTGGCGCGCTACAGCGAACGGCTCCGTCAGTACCTTGCCGCCATCCACGCCGGGCAGGGTGCCGAGGCGCTCAACGCCCTGCGCACCACGCTGCGCATCGAGCACGCGCTGGGCGATCTGCCGTCGTTGATCGAAGGCACGCTCGAAGGCGCGCAGCGAACCGCCGACATCGTCGGCGGACTCAAGCGCTTCTCGGCGATGGACCCGGAGGCGCGCACCCCGATCGATCTCAACGAGGTCATCGAGCGGGCCATTCACTGGGTGCGCAAGGGCACCCGCGCGGACTTCAAGATGCACTGGCGCAGCGGATCGCCCTGCATCGTCAATGGCAGCGCCGGCCAGCTTCAGCAGGTGCTGATGAACCTGTTGCAAAACGGTGTCGACGCCACGTCGGGCCTCCACGCCCAGCAACCGCAACTCTGGCTCACGGTCGAGCGGGACGAAGCCCAAGTGCGCGTGCGCCTGCGCGACAACGGCCCGGGCATCTTGCCCGAACACATGCTGCGTCTCTTTGACCCGTTCTTCACCACCAAGCCCGTCGGGAAGGGGACGGGCCTGGGCTTGTCGATCAGCTACGGCATCGTCGAACAGCACGGGGGCCGCCTGACGGCAAGCAATCCTTCGGAAGGTGGGGCCGAGTTTCTCGTGGAGCTGCCGTTGGCATCTGCATGAAAGGGGACGGGCATCGCATTGGCTGCCCCCACTGGTTTGCTGTCTCCGAAGTCAGCAGCCATAGTGCAATGTCCAGTGCGACTCCTATCCTCCGGCCGCGGCTCGCCCCACAAAGTACCGCACCTCAGCGATCGCGCGGCGGCGGCGTCTGACTTGCAGCAACGACAACCAGCGCGGAGGCCGGCGTTGCGCCGACGGAACTGAGCTGGTGCGGCATCGAAGAATTGAAGTGCACGCAATCTCCGACACCCAACGTCTGGATCTCCTTGCCCACGCGCAACTCGATGCGACCTTTGAGCACGAAGAGAATCTCCTCGCCGTCGTGGTGGCTGGCCGCGCGACCGCGGGTGCCCTTGTTGCCCGGGCGCACAACAAAGGCTCGCATATTCCCCTTGGGGTTGGCCCCAGCTACCAAGGTGAGGTACGCGTCCGGATCCTTGCTTGTCCCGTCGCTGGCCCTAATGATCGTCACCGGATCATTGGGTTCATCGGCGTGGCCGAACAGCCGCTCGACGCTGATGCCTAGGGCAGCTGCAATGCCCATCGCGGACCCTATTGAGGGAGTCGATATCCCCCGCTCCACCTTCGACACGTAGCTCTTGGTCAGCCCCGCATCTTTCGCCATCTGCTCAAGCGTCAGGCCCCGCTGTAGGCGATGTTGTTTCAGATTGACTGCCACGGCCGCGGTTGCCTTCCTGCCCGCGCCACGGTAGGGCATTCATCCCCCGCCGGACAGCGGACACCTAGGGCTACGCCGCGATCCTGATCTGGATTCAGCTGTGGCCACCGCTGTACGCGGTACTCAACTACATGGCGTCGATCTATGCAGCGTACGACCTGGCTGCGGCAGCGGACCTCGGCAGCGGCGCCAAGGCCCTGTCACTGCAGACCGCATCGACGATCTACTCGCGAGCGATCTCTGGCGAGGCCGTGGTGGGCTACCTGGCCATCAGCATCCCGTTCATCGCGTGGGCGGCGCTCAAGCGCATGGAGAACTTCGGCACCGCACTGGTCGGTGGGCTGTCTGGTCTGCAGGGCATGCTGGCGGGGACCACCGGCTCTGCGGCTGTTGGCAACGTGAGCATGGGCAACGTGACGATGGACCAGTTTCAGCTGGCACCGAACCGCACGTCGGCGTTCATGGGTTCCTGGCAGAACGATCTGACTGGCAATACGGTTTCGGCAAACGCACTGACCGATCGTACGGCGGTGAGTCTGCTGCGTAACCAGGGGTTTGCATCACGGGTTGTCTCGATGCGCGTCAGCGAGCAGGATGTGATCGAGGCGAGCCGACAGGCTGATGCCTCGCGCAGCGAGGCTGTCTCCGCGACCCAGGATCGATCCGCGGTGCTGACAGAAGCGTTCTCGCGTGGGCTGTCGAAGCTGCGATCTGTTCGGAATACCTCGGGCTCCTCCACCAGCAGCTTTGAGCAGCTTGGCGAGACGATGAGTCGGCTGGATCAGATCACCAAGAGCGTCGCGGACAGCACAGGCCTGTCCCAGTCTCAGGTAGCGAGCATTGCCTTTGGCGCTTCCGCGCACCTTGGCCTAAGTACGCCAGTGGCAGGCGCCTCGATTCAGGGGAACGCGGGCAAGAGCTACCAATCCGGCCTATCGGAAGAGCAGCGCAAGGTTCTTGGCTCGATGACTAACGAGCAGATTGCCGAGTTCAAGCAGTTCGGCGACCGGGTCTCTCGCGACACCAGTTTCGTCACGGCAGTCGCCGATGACTCCCGGGAAGCCAGGGAACTGGCGTCGCGCCTTTCAACGACGACGGCCCGCGCCCAACGCGCGGAGGCCACCTTCGCGGAACGGCAGATGCTCTCGGAACGTCTTTCGTCCGCACGAGAGCGGGGTGAGACCATCTCCATCGATCTCGCTCAAGATCCTCACAACTTGGAGATGTTCATGCGTTACGCCGAACGCTATGGAGGCAACAGCGCTGCCGCGTTCTCAATGCTCGACTCTGAACTGGCGCGCCAGGGCTTGCGTCCGAACAGGGTGCTTTCGGACGGCGTAGCGCTCCCGGAGTCATTTGAAGAGCTGCGCCGACGACACGACCAAGACCGCAGTTCTCCGCGCCTCGAGCCTGACATCATGTCCAGCGGTCGCGACAACTCACGACAAGTCTCAGGGTTCGGACGCTCGACCCCGAAGGTCGAGGAAGTGCTGCAGCCCTCGTCCATTCGCAGCGAGATCGAAAGGAAGGGATCGGAGATCCGTCAAGGCGCCGAATCGGCGCAGGGCAGCTTCGATGCGAGTGCGCAGATCGTTCGATCACCGGACGGCACGCTCACGACGAAGAAGTCCTTGCTGATGCAATCTGGCCGACAGGTTGCATCCGATACGGCTGAATCGATCGATGCGGCCAAGGGTTTGGCCAAGGACTTGCTCAAGGGAAAGAAGTAGCCGGTCAGGCTATGCGGTCGGGATCGAACATGTGTCGATCCGGCTCTCCGGTCGGCGGCTTCATGAATGGCGGATGGCCCCGATCACGCCAGTAGTTGCGGTCGCGATCTTCTGCTGCAGTGCCCTGCCCGTAGGACTGGTCCAAGCCGGACGGCACTCGAATCGGTGGGCGCCTGCCTACGCGCGTCACCGCCCCACCGATCGCAGCGCCGATGACGGCCCCGATGGCCATAATCACCAACCTGAGTCCCCAGTCGCCAAACAAGGCCGCGAGCAATCCAGCAGCGGCGCCGATGACGATGAATCCAAAGAAGACGGCCTTTCGCATGTGGGATGCGCCTCCGCCTTGCAGCGTACTCGCGCGCGCGCCTTTTGCAAGCCCTTGCAGCATCTCGCGACAAGAAGGCCGCGTCAATCAGGCGAATGCAGCCGCCTGGCGACGAATAGGCACCACATTGCCGCCGCTGTGGATCCAGCCGTCCAGCATGTCAGCCCACGTTTGAAGCATCGTCCTTCGCTGCTCAGCGTACTCCGCCTTGTTGTAGATCGCACGCACGCCGCGCTGCTCATGAGCAAGGCACTTCTCGATCCAGTCGCTGTCGAAGCCCACCTCGTGCAACAGAGTGCTTGCCGTGCGCCGCAGGTCATGCACCGTGAAGGGCTCGAAGTCTTCCCCCCGATCACGGATGAGCTTCACCGTCACGTCAATGACTCGATTCAGTGTCGCCGCACTGATCGGGAGCGTCGTTTCGTACCGCCCTGGGTGCAGGTAGGAACTGGCACCGAAGCAGGTCTTAAACGCAACCAGAATATCCAAGGCTTGCTGGCTGAGATAGACGTTGTGAGGCCGCCCTGCCTTCATCCGTTCCTTCGGGATCGTCCATATGGCCGTCTCGAAGTTCACCTCATCCCAAGTCGCCTCGATGAACTCCGACTTGCGCACCAGCGTCAGGAGCATGAACTTGATCGCCAAACGCAGCGTGGACATGGTCGCGGTTTGCTCAAGCGCGTCGAAGAACACATGGATCTCGGATGGCGAAAGGGCTCTGTCCCGAGCTTTGAACGTAGCGATCGCGCTCGGCCTGATCGCCTCCGCCGGGTTCTCGACTTTCAATCCGCGAGCCTGGATGAATCGATAGACCTGAAGCACGATCTCGCGGGCGTGTACAGCTGGCGCTGCGGCTCCGCGTTCCTTGATCTTTTCGCACCTCGCCATCAGGCGAACCGGCGTGATCTCTTCCAGCTTCAAACGGCCGAACTCCACCGCCAGGTTTCGGTCGAATACCGACTTTCGCATGGCCCGGGTGGACTCGGCCAAATCAGCTTCGGCAAAGTACTTCTCCGCCCACCTGCCAAACGTCAACGCCTCCGCAGCCTCGACACGCTTTTCAACCTTGGCACGCGAGGGGCTCTCGCCTTGCTCCACTGATCGATGCGCTCGCGTCAACAGCAGTCGTGCCTCGGCCAGGGTCAGGGACATGCCGTAGTCCAGTTCCTCCGCGTCTCGTGGTTTCCTGGCACCGAGGCTCGAGTCGTACTGGCCTATCACCAGGGTTTCACGGCGGCCGTTGATCCGGTAGTCGAAGCGGAAGCTCACCACGCCCGTGCGGGTGACCGCGACGTACAGCCCCTGCTGATCGGCAACCTTGTAGATCTTCCCCGTGGGCTTCAGCGCCTTCAACTGCATGTCAGTGAGCATCAAATCCCCCCAGCTGAACCGACAACCGATACCGTCAGGGCATTTGACGGTACCAACTTGGGTCGCTCAAGGGCTGGCTCTTCAATACCGCCAACAATACCGCCTATTCCGGCGCGTTTTACTGAGGCGGTTTGAGACCCGGTGAGACGCTAACTGTCTGTCAGGACTTGCGTTTCGAGGAAAAGCCGGACTGCATGGGACGACCTGAAACGAAGATAAATCATTCCCACTCGATGGTCGCTGGCGGCTTGCTGCTCACGTCGTAGGCCACGCGGTTGATGCCGCGCACCTCGTTGATGATGCGGCTCGAGACTCTCTTCAGCAGTGCGTAGGGCAGTTCGGCCCAGTCGGCGGTCATGAAGTCGCTGGTCTGCACGGCGCGCAGTGCCACGACGTAGTCGTAGGTGCGGCCGTCGCCCATCACGCCCACACTCTTCACCGGCAGGAAGACGGCAAAGGCCTGGCTCGTCAGGTCGTACCAGCTCTTGCCCGAGAGCGGCTCTATGGTCGAGCGCAACTCCTCGATGAAGATGGCGTCGGCGCGCTGCAGCAGCGCGGCGTACTCGGGCTTCACCTCGCCCAGGATGCGCACGCCCAGGCCCGGGCCCGGGAACGGGTGGCGGTAGACCATCTCGGGCGGCAGGCCCAGCGCCACCCCCAGCTCGCGCACTTCGTCCTTGAACAGGTCACGCAGCGGCTCCAGCAGCTTCAGGCCCAGCGTCTCGGGCAGGCCGCCGACGTTGTGGTGACTCTTGATCGTGGTCGCCTTCTTGGTCTTCGCACCGCCGCTCTCGATGACGTCGGGGTAGATCGTGCCCTGGGCCAGCCACTTGGCATTGGCCAGCTTTTTCGCCTCGACCTGGAAGACCTCGACGAACTCGCGGCCGATGATCTTGCGCTTGGCCTCGGGGTCGGCCACGCCCTTCAAGTGGCCGAGGAACTGCGCGCTGGCATCGACGTGGATCACCTTCGCATGCAGGCGGCCGACGAACATGTCCATCACCATCGGCGCCTCGTTCAGCCGGAGCAGGCCGTGGTCGACGAAGACGCAGGTCAGCTGGTCACCGATGGCGCGGTGGATGAGTGCAGCAGCCACGCTGCTGTCGACACCGCCACTCAGGCCCAGGATGACCTCCTCGCGGCCCACCTGCTGGCGAATCAGCGCCACGGCTTCCTCGATGTGGTCGCGCATCACCCAGTCGGGCTTCGCACCGGCGATCTGCAGCACGAAGCGCTCGAGCATCGCCCTGCCCTGCACGGTGTGCGTGACCTCGGGATGGAACTGCACGCCGTAGTAGCCGCGCGCCTCGTCGGCGATGCCGGCGATGGGGCAGCTGGGCGTGCTGGCCATCAGCTTGAAGCCCGGCGGCAGCGCCGTGACCTTGTCGCCGTGGCTCATCCACACCTTGAGCATGCCGTGACCTTCGGGCGTGCTGAAGTCCTCGATACCCTGCAGCAGCCGGGTGTGGCCGTGCGCCCGCACCTCGGCGTAGCCGAACTCACGGTGGCTGCTGGCCTCGACCTGCCCGCCCTGCTGCACCGTCATCGTGAACATGCCGTAGCAGATGCCCAACACCGGCACGCCCAGGTCCCACACGGCCTGCGGCGCCCGCAGGTCCTGCTCTTCGTAGGTGCTGGCGTGGCTGCCGGAGAGGATGATGCCCTTGGGCGCGAAGCTGCGAACGAAATCGTCGCCGACGTCGTTGGGGTGGATCTCGCAATAGACATGCGCCTCGCGCACGCGGCGGGCGATGAGCTGCGTGACCTGCGAGCCGAAGTCGAGGATGAGGATCTTGTCGTGCGTCATGGTGCGGGGCACAGGCGGCATGGCGGGGGGCGATGCCGGGCAAGGTCGCCCGGCAGGCCTGCTGGGGAATCGCGGCGCGGTGCCGCTCACTCCATGCGGTAGTTCGGAGCTTCCTTGGTGATCTGCACGTCGTGGACGTGGCTCTCGCGGATGCCGGCGGTGGTGATCTCCACGAACTCGGCCTTCTCCTGCATCTCTTCGATGCCGGCGCAGCCGCAGTAGTGCATGCTGGCGCGCAGGCCACCTGCCATCTGGAAGATGATGGCCACCACCGAACCCTTGTAAGGCACCTGGCCCTCGATGCCCTCGGGCACGAGCTTGGCCGTGTTGGGGTTGTTGCCCATGTCCTGGAAGTAGCGGTCGGCGCTGCCCTGCGCCATGGCGCCCATGCTGCCCATGCCACGGTAGCTCTTGTAGGTGCGGCCCTGGTAAAGGATGGTCTCGCCCGGCGCTTCTTCGGTGCCCGCAAACATGCCGCCCATCATCACCGTGCTGGCGCCGGCGGCAATTGCCTTGGCGATGTCGCCCGAGTAACGGATGCCGCCGTCGGCGATCAGCGGCACACCCGTGCCCTTCAGCGCCGTGGCCACGCGGTCGATGGCCATGATCTGCGGCACACCCACGCCGGCGACGATGCGCGTGGTGCAAATGCTGCCCGGACCAATGCCCACCTTCACCGCGTCGGCGCCGGCTTCCACCAGCGCCAGCGCGGCCTCACCGGTGGCGATGTTGCCGCCGATGACGTCGACCTGCGGGAAACTGCGCTTCATCCAGCGCACACGCTCGATGACACCCGCGCTGTGCCCATGAGCCACGTCCACGACGATGGCATCGACACCTGCACTGACCAGCATCTCCACGCGTTCTTCCGTGCCTTCGGCAAACCCCACGGCAGCGCCCACTCGCAACTTGCCGTGCGCGTCGCGCGCCGCATCGGGAAAGTCGATCTGCTTGGTGATGTCCTTCACGGTCATCAACCCGCGCAGATCAAAGCCGTCGGACACGACCAGCACGCGCTCCAGGCGGTGCTTGTGCATCAACGCTTTGCCTTCTTCGGGTGAAGCGCCTTCGCGCACCCACACCAAGCGCTCGCGCGGCGTCATGACCTCGCGCACCGGCAGGTCGAGCCGCGTCTCGAAACGCAGGTCGCGGTTGGTGACGATGCCCACCACCGTCTTGCCTTCGACCACCGGGAAGCCCGACACGCCATGCTGGCGCGACAGCGCGATGACATCGCGAACGGTGGCCGTGGGGGCCACGGTGATGGGGTCGCGCAGCAGGCCGGACTCGTAACGCTTGACGCGCGCCACCTCGGCCGCCTGCTGCTTAGGCGTGAGGTTCTTGTGCACGATGCCGATGCCGCCCTCCTGGGCGATGGCTATCGCCAGGCGGGCTTCGGTCACCGTGTCCATGGCGGCCGACACCAGGGGCAGGTTGAGCGCGATATTGCGCGAAAGACGGGTGGCGAGACGGGTGTCGCGGGGCAACACCTGGGAGTAGGCCGGCACCAACAACACATCGTCGAAGGTGAGCGCTTTGCCGAGTAGGCGCATGCAGAAAGCTCCAGAGGAGGGTAGGGACAGGTCATTGCTGACCCATCCCCCCCTAAGAACCGGACTTGCGACTTTCACCGCATCCGGCTCAAGCACAACACTTTGTGCGGGTTCGGGGAGCACGAAATTCTAGCAGCGCCCCCTTCATCCGCACCGAAGCCTCATTCCGAGGCCGGCTTCGCCACTGTCAAACCCTTGGCATGCAGTTGGACATGACACACCGGATGCAGCAGCACCCGGTTCTTCAACGATTCCGACCCGCCCGCCACCCTTGGGACCAGGTGATGGTCGTGCCAGCCCGTTTCATCCGTGATGGCCCCGCCGCATAGCGCGCACTTGCCCTGCTGTTCGACGTACAGCGTCGCCCATTGCTTGAGGTACGCCCTGCTCTTCAGCAGGCGCTTCGCGCTCAGGTCTTCGCCATACGCTTCCCACCGGGGATCGAAGGGGTTGTAGCCCCCCATCACCTTCCGGTGCCGGACAATTTCCGTATCGGCCAGCCGATACAGACGCACCCACTGCGTTTCGCCATCCTCCGACCGAGTCCCGACTGCGAACTCTGTCCTGCCTTCGACGGTCGGCCAGTACTTCTCGGCCACCCACCTCGGGCTCTTCTTCGGATGCCTGCGACGTGCCCAGCGCGTCAACCGCCACCACAGCAGCGAGTCGATTCTGCTGAACGTCTCCTTGGCGACCACCGGGTGGTGGTACTGAGCCCAGCCTCGCAGGACCGGATTCAGCAGCCTGATGAGCTCGGCCTGTTTCACCATCGCGTGGCCCTTCACGATCTCCTTGACCTTGCCGTAGAACGCTTGCACGTTCTTCTTGCTCGGCTTGATCAGCAGCACCCCCGAGTACTTCCGGAAGTTCCAGCCGAGGAAATCGAACCCCTCGTCAATGTGCGTGACTCGCGTCTTTGCCGGCGACAGTCGCAACCCTCGTTGGGCGAGGAAGGCTTCCACCCACGGCCGGACTGTTGTGACCAGAACGTCTTGCGACGCTGCCGTGATCACGAAGTCATCGGCGTACCGGACCACATTGACCTTGAGCTTTCGGACCTTGGACTTGCCCAGCGTCGCACCGAGGTGCGCCAGCAGGCCAGTTTCCAGTCCGTTCAATGCCACGTTCGCCAGGGTTGGCGAGATGATGCCGCCTTGCGGCGTGCCCGCTTCGGTGCTCGTCAGTTGGCCCTTGTAGACCACCCCTGCCTTCAACCACTTGTTCAGGATCACCCGGTCCATGCGAACCTGGTTCACCAGCCATTCGTGGTTGATGTGATCGAAGCAGCC
The DNA here is from genome assembly GCA_013822265.1 of Leptothrix sp. (in: b-proteobacteria). GTDB lineage: Bacteria > Pseudomonadota > Gammaproteobacteria > Burkholderiales > Burkholderiaceae_C > Rubrivivax. The sequence goes on along the minus strand of PNKD01000040.1, from coordinate 9,396 downwards.
TTCGATGTCCGCTTCCAGCACCCATGGGGCCGCAGCCTTCTGGGACAGGCAGACGAACAATTGGCTCATGGCATCGGCCGTCGAGCGGTTGCGCCGAAAGCCGTAGCTGTTCGGGTCGCTCTGCGACTCCACGACGGGTTCCAGGCTCAGCAGGTGGAGAGCCTGCATCGCCCGGTCCTTCATCGTCGGAATGCCCAGCGGGCGCTCCTTGCCGTTCGCCTTCGGGATGTAGACCCGCCTCAAAGGCTGCGGCCGGTATCCCCTGTGCTGCTTGATGGCACTGACAGCCTCCCATTTGCAGGTCGGCGTGCCCCACAGCTCGCGGTCGACGCCTGCCGTCCGCTTGCCTTGGTTCTCAGTCACTCGCCGCACCGCCAGTGCCCTGGCGGCGAACGAGCGAGTCAGCGACCTTTGCAGGGCCTTCACCCTGCGCCAATCGCCTTCCTGCGTCGCCTTCGCTATCCGCATCTGCATCGTTCTCACGTGCTGCTCGACCCGGCGCCAGTCAATGGCCAGCCAGTCGTTCAGCCCGTGCGAGGACGCAGAACCATCGTTATCGATGATCTCTTCCATGCTGACCTCGTTGGTTCACCCGTCGAGGACGCGCACGTCTGCCCCGAAGGGAAACGTGCATCCCTTCGGGGCTTGATAGAACTCAGCAACCGGCTCGCGACGGTTGCACCACGTGGAAGTGGGCCTGCTTTCGCAGCGGGGCAAATCTTGAACCCCTGTCCCGACGATTACAGCCGGGCGTTCGCTTCTTCCACGATCCCATACCCCCTCGCCCGACAGGTCGCCTTGCGGCTTCCCTGCCCTTGCGCCGAAGCGCGCGGGCGGACGGTGGGGCTTACCACGTTCCTTGATTCGCCGACAGCGCGGTGACTATCCGCGGTGCCTGTCCGTTTAGGGTCTGTCTTTCCCGGGGCTGCGCCCGTGGCGACGTGCTCTCTTTTGCGACGAGAGCAACCGGCAGCGTGCCTTTTGGCTGTGGCCTGACAGCAGGTTTGGCCACTCAATCCTTACCCGGGTTCAATCGACAGTTCACGTAGGTTACCCATGCGGAACTTGCCTGGCCCCTCATCCACCGTCCTGCTGGCAGAGTTCGTGCGCACCCTCGCGGGTCATGCACGCCACCGAAGTGGGAGACGTTGTCGGACGGGCTTCACACAGGGTCGTTACCGACCTCTGCATGCCATCCTAGGCAACCACTGATCGCACAGTGGGTCACGGCGATACGCGTGACAAGGCGATCCAAGACTTCGTCGCTCTTTGGAGCAGTTGCTACCGTCTCCCGACGACATGTACGGGCCATTGGTGATGGCTACCGATACACGCAACTCTGTCACGGTCCACCGTCGGCATCGCCGAGGTTTTCCGTCACGGCATCCGCGTTATCGCGGATGTGGCTCCAGCGAGACTTTCGCCCCGCGACCGGGACAAGTCCCGGTCATTCTCCAAGGCTGCATAACCCCGCAGCTAGGGAGAGCGACACAAACGTGTCGCACCGCAAAAGCGGATTATAGGGAGCGGCCATGCCCGCGGCCGGGTGCGCCGGTCGGCCGCTCGCCGTGGTGACACACTGTGACGCACCGTGACATCGGCGCCCGTCCGCGCCCAGGCCCGGGCACTACACTGTGCGCATGCCTGCATCGATGCTCGAACCATCGCGCCCCGGCGCGCGCGCCACCGCCTTGCTGGTGGCGCTGCTGCTGGCCTTGTCGTCCCCACTGGCGCTCGCGCAGTGGAAGTGGCGCGACAAGGCGGGGCAAGTCAACGCCAGCGACCGCCCGCCGCCGCTGGACATCCCCGAAAAGGACATCCTCGCCCGCCCCATGCCCGAGCCGCGCCGCGCGCTGGCCGCGCCCGCGGCCAGCGCCGCCTCGGCCGCGGACCCGCAGCGCGCGCCCGCCGTCGACCGCGAACTCGAGGCGCGCCGCCGCGCCGTCGAACAGGAACAGGCTGCCAAGACCAAGGCCGAAGAACAACGCGCGGCGGCGCAGCGCGCCGAGAACTGCCGCCGTGCCCGCAGCCACCTCAGCGCGCTCGAGTCCGGCCAGCGCCTGGCACGCGTGAACGAGAAGGGCGAGCGCGAAGTGCTCGACGACCGTGCCCGCGCCGACGAAACGCGTCAGGCGCGCGAGGTCATCGGCGCCGACTGCCGCTGAGGCGCTGCCGCGGCGGCGCGCGCTTCAGCGCGCGGCGGCCTTGTCCTTGTGGCGCTGGTAGCGCTGGCGGCGCGCCTCCTTGGGGTCGACGGTGAGCGGGCGGTAGATCTCGACACGGTCCCGGTCGCGCAGGGGCACATCGGCGGCGCGCGTCCTGCACCAGACACCCAGGCGCAGATCCGCCAGCACCAGGTCATGGCGATCGAGCAGGCCACTGGCCCGCACCGCGTCGGCCACGGTCGCCCCTGGCGCCAAGGACAGTGCCCGCAGGTCGACCTCGCCTGGCGAAGGACAGTAGACGACTTCGACGTGAAGCTCAGCGGGGGCCATAGACGGTCTCGGCGCGGCGCACGAAGGAGTCGACCAGCGTGTTGGCGACGCGGTCGAACACCGGGCTGACCACGGCCTCCAGCGCCTTGCTGTCGAAGGCGTACATGAGGTCGAATTCGATCTTGCACGCCGACTCGTCGCTGCCGGGCCGGCCCAGCGGCAGGAAGAGCCAGCTGCCCTCGAGCTGCGAGAACGGGCCGTCGACCAGCTTGACGGCCACCGACTGGCCCGGGTGGTGCAGGTTGCGCGTGGTGAAGGTGTGGCGCACGCCCATGTAGGCCAGGCCCAGCCGCGCGGTCACGCCGTCGGCGTGGTGGTCGATCACCTCGGCCTTGTCGCACCAGGGCAGGAATTGCGGGTACGCCGGCACACCCGTCACCAGGTCGTACATCTCGCGAGGCGAGTACCAGAGCAGAACCGACTTGCGCACGTGCTTCATACAATCGGGGCATTCTAGGAGCGCGTTGAGATGCGGCCCCGTGACCCCATCTGCAGCTTCTGCCCATGTCCAACATCGCCGAAAACCGTCGCGCCCGTTTCGAGTACAGCATCGAAGAGCAGTTCGAGGCGGGCATGGTGCTGAGCGGGTGGGAGGTCAAGGCCATACGCGCCGGACAGGTGCAGCTGACCGACGGCTACGTGCACGTGCGCGACGGCGAACTCTTTCTCATCGGCTGCCGCATCAACGCGCTGCGCGCCGCCTCCACCCACGTCCAGCCCGAGGCCGACCGCACCAAGAAGCTCTTGATGCACAAGGCGCAGATCCGTCGCCTCATCGGCAAGATCGAGCAGAAGGGCTACACCCTCGTGCCTCTCAACCTGCACTACAAGGGTGGCCACGTGAAGGCCGAGATCGCCCTGGCCAAGGGCAAGAACCTGCACGACAAGCGCGACACCGAGAAGAAGCGCGACTGGGAGCGCGAGCACGGCCGCCTGATGCGCCACAAGGTGTCGTCCAAGGCCTGATCCACCGGCCCCGTCGGCGCGAAGTCCTGACCTGCCACCTCCCCCGGATGGCGGTTGCGCCGGGCAGGCGCTGATCTACCCTGCCGCAAGGTGTCGGCCGATAGGCGCATCCAGCGCCGGCCGGCCGCCCGGCCGCCCGTTCGAGCGGAGGACTGCCATCTCGACCCCCCTGGGGCAAGGCGCGCAAGCCCTACGAATTCGGCGTCAAGGTCAGCCTGGCCGCGTGACGCACAAGCCGGGCTTGAGGGGCGGCGCCAGAAGCTTCGCCGGCAATTCCTTCGATGGGCACGTCCTGTCGGCACAACTCGAACAGGCCGTGAACCTGCTGCAAGACCCGGGACGCAAGCCCAGGCAGGTCATCGTGGACCTGGGCTTGCGCGGCGTGGAAGGCGACAACCCCGGCGCAGAGACCATCCATCGCGGCAAGAACGAGACCCTCACGAACCCGCAACGCCGCTGGCTCGAGCGCCGGCAAGCCATCGAGCGAATGATCGGCCACGCCAAGAGCGACAACCGCATGGAGCGCCGCTGGTTGATGCGGGCCATCGTCCGCCGGGCCGCCAAGCGGCTTTCTTTGCCCCGGTCGGCCTGGCGCGGCATGGGCAAATCAGCGTCCCCAGCGGTGGCGCCCAGGCGAGTTGGGTGCCGAGATGAACTGCAAGGCCAACTGCCGCAGTGGGGGCTGCACGGGCAGCAGCGCATTCACACTGCTGAGCAGCAGCTTCGGCGGCAGCTTCATCGGCCGCGACGCCGACGGCCTGGTGTTCTCGACCTTCCTGCTCACCAGCGGCAGCGGCTCTGCGGCCGGCGTGCCGTGTTCAAGCAGCCGTGATCGGCTGAACTCAGCCACCGACGGCCCTCGGCTGCAGGCCTGCCCGCAGGCGCCGGCCCGTCAGCCGAACGCGCGCTGCAACGCCTGCGCCAGATCGGCCTGCAAGTCGGCCACGGCCTCGAAGCCGATGGAGAACCGCACCAGGTGACCGCGCAGGTGCTCACGCCGGCGCGCGCCGGCATTGCGTATCTCGCTCACCTCGTAGGGCACGACCAGGCTCACCGGCCCGGCCCACGAATAGCCGATGCGAAAGAGCTGCAGCGTGTCGACGAAGGCATCCACCTGCTCGCGGCTGTAGCGCTCGTGCAGCATCACCGAGAACAGCCCTGCCGCTGCGGTGCAGGTGGCGCGCCAGTTCGCGTGGCCCGGCGCGTCTTGCAGCGCCGGGTGCAGCACACGCGCGACTTCGGGCCGCGTGGCCAGCCACTGCGCCAGTTCGCGGCCGCTGCGGTCTTGTGCGGCATAGCGCAGCGCCATCGTGGCCAGCGAACGCAGCACCAGTTCGGCGTCGTTGCCCGCCACGCCCAGGCCCAGGCGCATGTGTGTGAGCTTGATGCGTTCGTGCAGCGCCGCGTCGCGCGTGACGACCGAGCCCATCAGCACGTCGCCGCCACCGCTCGGGAACTTCGTCAGCGCCTGCATCACGATGTCGACACCGCTGTCGAAGCCGCAAAAGGCGATGCCGGCGCCCCAGGTGTTGTCCAGCGCGGTGGTCACGCCACGCGCCCTGGCCGCGGTCACCAGGCCGTGCAGGTCCGGGAACTCCATCGTCACCGAGCCCGCGGCCTCCAGCCACAGCAGCCGTGTCGCGGGGCCGATCATCGCCGCCAGCCCGGCCACGTCCATCGGGTCGTAAAGACGGTGCGTGATGCCCCAGCGCGCCAGCTCGCCGCGGGCCAGCGCCGCGCTGGGGCCGTAGACGTTGTCGGGCAGCAGCACCTCGTCACCCTGCGACAGCAGCGCCTGGTCGACCAGCGCCACCGCCGCCAGCCCGCTGGGCACGAGCGAGCCATGCAGCCCGCCTTCCAGCGTGGCGATGCGCTCTTCGAGCAGGAAGGTGGTGGGCGTGCCGTGCAGGCCGTAGGTGTAGCCGGCCTTGCTGCGCCAGTCGCGCGCGCGCATCGCCGCCACGTCCTTGAAGATCACGGTCGAGGCCTTGTGCACGGCGGGCTGCGGCGCCTCGAAGCCGGCGGGCGGCTGGTAGCGGTGGTGGATGAGTTCGGTGGCGACGTCGCGCGGCACGGTGGGTCTCTGGATCAGGCGGGTCAGATGGGCTGGCCGACGAGGTCATGGCCCTCGGCGGCGACGATGCGGGCGCGCGTGAACTCGCCGACCTTCAACGTCTTGCTGGCCTTCTCGGGCGGCAGCAGGCGCACCACGCCGTCGATCTCGGGTGCGTCGGCGTAACTGCGGCCGACACCGCCCCGGCGGCCCAGCGCCGGCGCCTGGTCGACCAGCACCTGCATGGTGGCGCCGACGCGGCGCTGCAGGCGCTGCGCCGAGACCTGCTCGGCCACGGCCATGAAACGCGCGCGGCGCTCTTCGCGCAGGGCCTGCGGCAGTTGGCCCGGGAGTTCGTTGGCCGCGGCGCCGGTGACGGGCGAGTAGGCGAAGCAGCCGGCGCGGTCGATGCCGGCCTCGCGAACGAAGTCGAGCAGGGTTTCGAACTCGGCCTCGGTCTCGCCCGGGAAGCCGGCGATGAAGGTCGAGCGCACGACGATCTCGGGGCACAGCTCGCGCCAGCGCAGCAGTCGCTCGAGGTTGCGTTCACCGCTGGCCGGGCGTTTCATGCGCTTGAGCACATCGGGATGGGCATGCTGGAAGGGCACGTCCAGGTAGGGCAGCACGCGGCCCTGGGCCATCAGTGGCAGCACGTCGTCGACGCTGGGATAGGGGTAGACGTAGTGCAGCCGCACCCAGGCGCCGAACGGCTCGGCCAGGTCGCCCAGGCGCGCGCACAGCTCGAGCAGGCGTGTCTTGACGGGCTGGCCGTCGAAGAAACCGGTGCGGTACCTGACGTCGACACCGTAGGCACTGGTGTCCTGGCTGACGACAAGCAGTTCCTTGACGCCGCTGTCGAACAGCGCGCGGGCCTCGGCCAGCACGTCGCCGATGGGCCGCGACACCAGGTCGCCGCGCATGCTGGGGATGATGCAGAAGGTGCAGCGGTGGTTGCAGCCCTCGCTGATCTTCAGGTAGGCGTAGTGGCGCGGCGTGAGCTTGATGCCGGCGATACCCCGGAATTCCTCGCGCGCCGCAGGCACCAGGTCGACGAAGGGGTCGTGCGGCTTGGGCACGTGCAGGTGCACGGCGTCCATCACCTCCTGCGTGGCATGCGGGCCGGTGACGGCCAGCACCTTGGGGTGCACCTGGCGCACCAGGTTGTCGCCGCCTTCGCCGGTGTCCTTGCCGCCCTTGGCACCCAGGCAGCCGGTGACGATGACCTTGCCGTTGGCCGCCAGCGCCTCGCCTATGGTGTCCAGGCTTTCCTTCACCGCGTCGTCGATGAAGCCGCAGGTATTGACGATGACGAGGTCGGCGCCGGCGTAGGTCTTGCTGGTCTCGTAGCCCTCGGCACGCAGCTGCGTGAGGATGAGCTCGGAGTCGGTCAGCGCCTTGGGGCAGCCCAGCGAGACGAATCCGACGGTGGGTGGGCGCGTGGCAGCGGGCGAGGGGGAAAGGAGGGCCGGATCGTTCATCGGCGGATTTTCAACGATCTCGCCATGCGCCGCAGCGCAGGCCGTTCACGCGCCGGTCGCGCGCACCCGCCGTTCACGGCGCGCCGTGGCGCGGCAACTCAGCGCTTGGGCGGGAACCCCGTCATGCCGGGGAACAGCGCGCCGGCCTTCTGCATCTGCTCGAAGATGGCGCGGCTCTGCTCGACGTAGCTGCCCATGATGCCCTGCAGCGCCGGCGCCTGGCCGGTCATGAACTGCGTCCAGACCTCGGGGCTGAGGTGCTTGGGGTCGTACAGGCCCTGGCTCTGGTTCAGGAACTGCGCCTGCAACTCGGTGAAGGCTTGCAGGTTCTTCTCGATCATCGTGCCCATCACGCCCTGCATGGCATGGCCGTAGAAACGGATGATCTGCGCCAGCGCCTGGGTGGTGAACATCGGCACACCGCCCGACTCTTCTTCCAGGATGATCTGCAGCAGGATGCTGCGTGTCAGGTCTTCGCCGGTCTTGGCGTCGCGCACCTCGAAGGCGGCGCCGCCCAGCACCATCTCCTTGACGTCGGCCAGCGTGATGTAGCTGCTGGTCTGGGTGTCGTAGAGGCGGCGGTTCGGGTACTTCTTGAGGATGCGCACCGGGCCGTCGGTCGGGGTGTCCGGTTCGGGTTCGGGCCCCGGTGGGCGGCGGGATGACGGCATGCGGTGATTCCTTGGTTCAAGCGGCGCGTGTCCACAAGAGGTGAACAGGCGCTTTCATTCTAGAAGCCGCCCCCGGCGCGGCAGGCGCGGGCTTACCCCGGTCGCCCGGCCGCCGCACCGCAAGCAACGAAATGCGGGTTCTCGAAGCCCGGCTTGCCGTAGCGCAGGGGCTGCCCGGCGAGGTCGCAGACGCTGCCGCCAGCGGCCGTCAGCACGGCATCGCCGGCCGCGGTGTCCCATTCCATGGTGCGGCACAGGCGCGGGTAGAGGTTGGCAGCGCCCTCGGCGATGAGGCCGAACTTCAGCGACGAACCTGCGACGCGCCAGCCCGACACCGGCCGGCCCTGCAGCCAGCGCTTCATCGCCGCGTCGTCGCCGTGCGAGCGGCTGCAGGCCACGACCGGCCCGCCGGCTGGCGGCGACCTCACGGCGATGGCCACCCGCTGGCCGCCTTGCTCACACCAGGCGCCCTGGCCCACGATGCCGGCGTAGAGCCGCTCGGGCACGGGCAGGTAGACCACGCCCAGCACCGGCCGGCCGTCGCGCACGAGCGCGATGTTGACCGTGAACTCGCCGTTGCGGGCCACGAACTCACGCGTGCCGTCCAGCGGGTCGACGAGCCAGAAACAGGGCGCCGCCGCGGGCGCCTCGCCGCGCGCGGCGGCCTCCTCGGCCACCACGGGCCAGGCGGGCCTCAGGCTCTGCAGTGCCGGTGTGATGAGGGCCTCGGCGCGCTCGTCGGCCAAGGTCACCGGCGACGCGTCGGCCTTGTCGGTGACATCGAAGTCGGTGCCGTAGACCTCGAGGATGAGTGCGCCGGCCGCCCTGGCGATGGCTTCGACCTGCGGCAGCAGGTCGGCCTCGGTCGGTTCCGCAAGGGCCCCGCACATGGGGGGGATGACCCTAGCCATGCCCCGTGCCCTGTGAATTCGTCACAGGCGGGCATTGCGCCGGCTCACCGAATTGACACATCGCCATGGCCCAATCTCCCCATGTTCCGTTTCCAGTGCTTACAGTGAAAACCGCCATGGCCTTCGCCCCGTCGCCGCCGATCCGCCGTCATCGTGCGCTGCCGCTCGAGCCCTTCGTGTTCGCGGCCTTCTTGCTCGCGCTGACGCTGGGCATCAACGTGGTCATGACGGATTCTGCCGGCATCGACAACACGGCCCAGGAGACCCAACCCGCCCAACCGGCGCAGGCCGCGCTGGTCACCCAGGTCGCAGCGCAGCACTGAAGCCGGGGCCAGCCCGGCAAGGGCCCGGCATCGCAAGGGCCCATGGCGATGCCGAAACCGGCAACGCGCCGCCGCCACGCTCACACCGGCTGCACCCGGCCGCCGCGCCGCCTCAACCAGGCGCCGCCGCGTGACAGCAGCCGCCATGCCAGGCGCAGCCCGGTCAGCGCGGCCACCAGTTCCAGCCCGGTCACCACGAACGCCGCGAGGCTGTTCCAGCGCGATGAACGCGCCAGGAACTTGGCCACCATGTGATCGCGCCCCGTCTCGATGCTGTCGTAGAAGCTCGGGATGACCAGCAGCGTCAGCAGCGTGCTGGTGATGACGCCACCGATGATGGCCACTGCCATCGGCCGGTAGAACTCGCCGCCCTCGCCCACGCCGACGGCCACCGGCAGCATGCCGGCCACCAGCGCGAACGTCGTCATCAGAATCGGCCGCAGCCGCTTGCGGCCCGCCGCCATCAGGGCCTCTTCGCGATCGACGCCCTGGGCCTCCT
>PNKD01000039.1 GCA_013822265.1 Leptothrix sp. (in: b-proteobacteria) | reverse complement strand
TATTCCTTGTAGGTGTCGAACTTGTTCGCCCGCGTGCTGTGCTGCAGTTTGGCGATGGCATCGGGCGTCCACATGTGCTCTTCGCCGCGCGCGCGCCAGGCGTACTCGCCGCCGGCGTCGAGCATGTGGGCCAGCACCGGGTCGGAGCCGAAGGCCGCCGCGTGCATGCGCAGCTGCTCTTCGGCGACCTCGAACACGCCGATGCCGCCGACCTGGCTGGCCGTGCCGCGGAAGTACTTCTCGACGAAGTTCTTCTCCAGCCCGATGGCCTCGAAGAGCTGCGCGCCGCAGTACGACATGTAGGTGCTGACGCCCATCTTCGACATGATCTTGGACAGACCCTTGCCGATGGCCTTGACGTAGTTGTAGATGGCCTTGTCGGCGTCCACCGCCCCGGGCAGCGAGCCCTGCAGCTCGACCAGCGTCTCCATCGCCAGATAGGGATGCACGGCCTCGGCGCCGTAGCCGGCGAGCACGGCGAAGTGGTGCACCTCGCGGGCGCTGGCCGTCTCGACCACCAGGCCGGCGGTGGTGCGCAGGCCCTCGCCCACCAGGTGGTGGTGGATCGCGCTCAGCGCCAGCAGCGCCGGGATGGCCACCTTGTCGCGGCTGACGGCGCGGTCGGTGATGATGAGGATGTTGTGGCCGTTCTTCAGCGCGTCCACCGCGGCGGCGCACAGGCTGGCCAGCTTGGCCTCGATGCCTTCACGGCCCCAGGACACCGGGTAGGTGATGTCGATCTCGTGGCAGCGGAACTTGTCGCCGGTGTGGCGCGCGATGCCGCGCAGGCGCGACATGTCGTCGAAGTCCAGCACCGGCTGCGTCACCTCCAGCCGCATCGGCGGGTTGACGGCGTTGATGTCCAGCAGGTTGGGCTTGGGCCCGATGAAGCTGTTCAGCGACATCACGATCGCTTCCCGGATGGGGTCGATCGGCGGGTTGGTGACCTGTGCGAAGAGCTGCTTGAAGTAGTTGTAGAGCGGCTTGTTGCGGTCGGAGAGCACGGCCAGCGGGCTGTCGTTGCCCATGCTGCCGATGGCCTCTTCGCCGTTGACCGCCATGGGCGCGAGCAGGAACTTCAGGTCCTCCTGCGTGTAGCCGAAGGCCTGCTGGCGGTCGAGCAGGCTGTCAATGGGCGACGGTGGCCGTTCGCCGACGGGGATGTTGCCCAGCGGCACGCGCACGTTCTCTATCCACTGCCGATAGGGGCGGGCGTTGGCGTACTGGTTCTTCAGCTCCTCGTCGTCGACGATGCGGCCCTGCTCCAGGTCGATGAGAAACATCTTGCCCGGCTGCAGACGCCACTTCTTGACGATGCGGTTCTGCGGCACGGGCAGCACGCCGCTCTCGCTGGCCATCACCACCAGGTCGTCGTCGGTGACGATGTAGCGCGCCGGGCGCAGGCCGTTGCGGTCGAGCGTGGCGCCGATCTGCTTGCCGTCGGTGAAGACCATGGCGGCCGGGCCGTCCCAGGGTTCGAGCATGGCGGCGTGGTACTCGTAGAAGGCGCGGCGGCGCTCGTCCATCAGCTCGTGGTTCTCCCACGCCTCGGGGATCATCATCATCGCCGCCTGCGCCAGCGGGTAGCCGCTCATCGTCAGCAGCTCGAGCGCGTTGTCGAAGGTGGCGGTATCGCTCTGGCCCTCGAAGCTGATCGGGTAGAGCTTGTGCAGGTCGTCGCCCAGCACCGGGCTCTTCATCACGCCTTCGCGGGCGCGCATCCAGTTGAAGTTGCCCTTGACGGTGTTGATCTCGCCGTTGTGCGCCACCATGCGGTAGGGGTGGGCCAGCGGCCACTCGGGGAAGGTGTTGGTGCTGAAACGCTGGTGCACCAGCGCCAGCGCCGACACCGCGCGCGGGTCGGCCAGATCCTTGAAGTACACGCCCACCTGGTCGGCCAGCAGCAGGCCCTTGTAGATGACGGTGCGGCAGCTCATGCTGGGCACGTAGTACTCGCGGCTGTGCGTGAGCTTCAGCGCCTGTATCGCGGCGCTGGCGGTCTTGCGTATGACGTAGAGCTTGCGCTCCAGCGCGTCGGGCACGATGACGTCGGCGCCGCGGCCGATGAAGATCTGCCGGATGACGGGTTCTTTGGCGCGCACCGCCGGGCTCATGGGCATGTCGCGGTCGACCGGCACGTCGCGCCAGCCCAGCAGCACCTGGCCCTCGGCTTTCACGACACGCTCGAGCACCTGCTCGCAGGCCAGGCGCGACGCCGCCTCCTTCGGCAGGAAGATCATGCCGACGCCGTATTCACCCGGCGGGGGCAGCGTGACGCCGATGCGGCCGTCGGGCGCCATGCCCGAGGCGGCCATCTCGGCGCGGTAGAAGTCGTCGGGCAACTGGATCAGGATGCCCGCGCCGTCGCCCATCAGCTTGTCGGCGCCCACGGCACCACGGTGGTCGAGGTTCTCGAGGATCTTCAGGCCCTGCTGCACGATGCTGTGCGCCTTGGCCCCCTTGATGTGGGCCACGAAACCGACGCCGCAGGCATCGTGTTCGCCCTGGGGGTCGTACAGGCCTTGCTGGGTCAGGGCGGCGATTTCTTGGTCACTGGCGGGCTGGGGTGCGTGCGTCGACATGGCGCGCTCCTATGGGGAAGGGCAGGAAAGGACGCCGAGGTTACTGCAGTGCAGCAACGCGGGCAAGGCAAACTAATTGGGGTCAGACTCCACTTTAGTTCCGAACCGATAGAGTCTCGAATTTATTGGGGACATACAAAGTGGATGCATGGGCAGGCGGCTTCTGCTGCGCCACGCAGGCCGCATGCCAGCCCAGGGACACTCAGGCCGGTTTGCGCGGTCGCCCACGAGGGCGCGCGGCTGCAGGCCTGGCGGTGGCCTGCGTCGCGGCGTCCAGGAACGCCGGCGAGCCCAGGGCCCAGCCGCCAAGCGCGGCGCGGCGCAGGCTTTCGGCCAGTGGCGCGGGCACGCCCCGTGCCAACAGGTCCCGGTAGGCGGCTTCGCGCTCGAAGGGCGTGTTGCCCAGTGCCCAGACCTCGGGCGGATCGGTCAGCCAGGAGCGCTGCGTCAGGCCTGTTCGGCTACCGGCGCTCGTGCCTTCGGGTTCGGCCGAAGCGCCGTCCACCAGGCACAGCGCAGCCAGGCTCAGCTCGCCGGCCTCGACTACCGCCGCGCGGTAGCGGCCCGCCCACAGGCTGCCGCGCCGCCGATGGCGGCGGTTGTAGGCGCTCACATAGCGGCGGCCGACGGCCTGCATCAACCGGCCGGTGGCGCCGGGCCCGGGCGGCGTGACCAGCAGCTGGGCTTCGTCGGGCAGCAGCGCATAGGCGTGCACCTGGACGCCTTCGGCCGTGGCGGCATCGCGTAGGGCCTCGGTGAAGGCCTGCCGGTCGATCGCATCGGTGAACACGCCGGGCGCAGCGAGCGCGCCGTGGCCACTCAGGATGAGGTAGTGCAGCTGTCCAGGCCACTCGAGCCGCGGCAGGCGCGCCATGGTCGCGCCGACCTCAGTCGAACAGCCGCCGCCCGGTGAGGCGGTGGTGCTCGCGCAGCGCGAAACGGTCGGTCATGCCGGCGATGTAGTCGGCCACGGCACGAGGCCGGTTGGCTATGGCCGCAAAGTCGGGCGGCATCTCGTCGGGCGCCGCACGGTAGGCGTCGAACAGCTCGGTCACCACGAGCTTGGCCAGCTGCGTCGACTGCACGACCTGGGGGTGCCGGTAGAGCTCGCCGAAGAGAAAACGCTTGAGCTCGGCGGCTTGCGCCTTCAGGCCGGGGCTGAGCGCCACGAGCGGTGGCAGTGCCCTGGCCGCGTCGGCGTCGGCCGGTGCGGCTTCGGCCAGGGCCCGCGCGGTGCTGGCGATGAGGTCGCCCATCATGGCCGAGAGCAGGCGGCGCAGCGTCTCGAACAGCAGCCGCCGGCCGGGTTGGTCGGCCAGCGCCGGGTACTCGGTCAGCACCGCGTCGCGCCAGCGCGCAAAGAGCGGCAGTTCGCCGATCTGCACCAGCGTGATGAGCCCCGAGCGCACGCCGTCGTCGATGTCGTGCGCGTTGTAGGCGATCTCGTCGGCCAGGTTGACGAGCTGCGCCTCGAGGCTGGGCCGCGTACCTTCGATGAAGCGCCGGCCCGGGCCGTCGGGCTCTGACTTCACCAGCAGTTCGGCGTGGGCCCGCGGGCAGTGCTTGAGGATGCCCTCGCGCGTCTCGAAGCACAGGTTCAAGCCGTCAAAGGCGGGGTAGCGGATCTCCAGCCGGTCAACGACGCGCAGGCTTTGCAGGTTGTGCTCGAAGCCGCCGTGGGCCTGCATGCAGGCGTGCAGCGCATCCTGCCCGGCATGGCCGAAGGGGGTGTGGCCGAGATCGTGGGCCAGTGCGATGGCCTCCACGAGATCCTCGTTCAGCCGCAGCGCGCGCGCGGCCGACCGCCCCAGTTGCGCCACTTCCAGCGAGTGCGTGAGCCGCGTGCGGAAGAGGTCACCCTCGTGGTTCAGGAACACCTGCGTCTTGTAGACCAGGCGCCTGAAGGCCGTGCTGTGCACGATGCGGTCGCGGTCGCGCTGGTGCTCGTTGCGCGGCGGCGAAGGCGCCTCGGGGCGGCGGCGGCCGCGTGTGCGCCGCGGGTCGCTGGCCCAGGGGGCCAGGTCGTCGAGGTTCACGCCGCCGCGCCCGCGGTTTCGGTGTGGCGGGCGATGACGCGCAGCACGGTCTCGTCAGGCACCTGGCGCAGCGCGGCGCGCCCTGGGCTCTCGATGACGATGAAGCGGATGGCCCCGGCCTCGGCCTTCTTGTCGACGCCCATCAGCTCGAGCCAGCGCGCGGGCGCCATCGCCGGCGCCCGCACCGGCAGGCCGGCACGCTGCACCAGGCGCGCCAGGCGCTGCACGAACTCGGCCGGCACCAGCCCCAGTTCGGCCGAGAGATCGGCCGCCAGCACCATGCCGCAGCCCACCGCCTCGCCGTGAAGCCAGGCGCCGTAACCCTGGCCGGCCTCGATGGCATGGCCGAAGGTGTGGCCGAAGTTCAGGATGGCGCGCAGGCCGCTTTCGCGTTCGTCCTCGCCCACCACGGCGGCCTTGATCTCGCAAGACCGCCGCACCGCACGGGCCAGCGCGGCGCGGTCGCGTGCCAGCAGGGCGTCGAGATGGACCTCGATCCAGTCGAAGAAGGCCATGTCGGCGATCGGCCCGTACTTGATCACCTCGGCCAGGCCGGCGGACAACTCGCGCGGCGGCAGCGTGTCCAGCGTGTCGAGGTCGCAGAGCACGCGCGCCGGCTGGTGGAAGGCGCCGATCATGTTCTTGCCCAGCGGGTGGTTGATGGCGGTCTTGCCGCCCACCGACGAATCCACCTGGGCCAGCAGCGTCGTCGGCACCTGCACGAAGGGCACGCCGCGCATGTAGGTGGCGGCGGCGAAGCCGGCCATGTCGCCGACCACGCCACCGCCCAGCGCATACAGCACCGTCTTGCGGTCGCAGCCCTGGGCCAGCAGGTGGTCGAAGACGAGGTTGAGCGAATCCCAGGTCTTGTGCGCCTCGCCATCGGGCAGCAGCACGCGGCTGACGTTCTGGTGATGGCGCGAGATCGCCGCCGCCAGTGCATCGCCATAGAGCGCGTTCACCGTCGGGTTGCTGACGATCACGGCCTGTGCCGAAGCCGGCAGGCCGGCCCACGCCGACGGCTCGGCGAACAGGCCGGCGGCGATGAGGATGTCGTAGCGGGCGTCGGGCGTGGCCACCGCCACGGTGCATGCGGAAGCGGCAGTCATGGGGGCGAGTTTAAGCGGCCGTCTTGGTGGGCGAGGGCGCGTGACGCGGACTGCCGTGCGGCGCTGCGAGGCCACGCCGGACGCGGGGCGGCAGCCTGGCAGCGTCGGAGAGCCCGGCGTTCAGGTCGGGCCGTGGTCAATGGCCGAGGGGACCTGCGCCGGGTCGACGAGGCCGGCCAGCTCCAACTGCATCATCACCATGCCGGTCAATGACTGCACCGTGGGGCGCGCGCCTTCGACGATGAAGTGCGCGGTGCGTCGGTACAGCGGGTCGCGCTCGCGATAGAGCTCGCGCAGGCGCGCCAGCGGGTCGGCCACCTGCAGCAGCGGCCGGTGCGTGTCGTGGCGCAGACGGCGGAACAGTTCCTCCGGGGAACTGCGCAGGTAGATGACGTGGCTGCGCGAGTGCAGTGCGTCGCGGCTGGAGGGTCGCAGCACGGCTCCGCCCCCGGTGGCCAGCACCTGCCCCGGCTGCTGCGTCAGTTCGTCGATGACGTCCTGCTCGATGTCTCGAAAGGCCTCTTCGCCGTGGGCGGCAAAGAAGTCCCGGATCGGCATGCCCAGGCGGCGCTCGAGTTCGGTATCGCTGTCGACGAAGTGCAGGCCGAGTTGCCTGGCGAGATGACGCCCGACCGTGGACTTGCCACAGCCAGGCATGCCGACGAGGGAGAGTCGCGGGTGCTCGGGAGCGTTGCTCGTGGCCGGAGCCATCCGTCAGTTGACCGAGAACGACTGGCTCCGCGATGACACCACGCCTCCGACGGTCACGTTCACCGTCACGGTCTTGGTGCCCGCGGTCGCGTACACATGGCTGCGCGTGCTCGCTGCAGCATCGGGCGCAAACGTCTCGCTTTGGCCGTCACCCCAATTGATCGTGTACGAGGTGGCGACGCCACCGACGGCGCCGACGAAGCCGATCGAGGAAATGTCCAGAGCCAGCGTGCCGTTGCCTCGCGGAAATCCAGTGATGGAAACACCGGCATCGACATAACGCACGCTCACCGATTGCCGGCCGGTGCCGCGCGCCTGGCCTTCGAGCAGGACTTGGGCGCCGGCCGGTCCGCCCAGCGGCGACGTGACCTGGATCGCGAACGAGCCGTTGCCGCTGCACTTGTCGGTGACGCCCCGAATGGTCAGGCTGTGAGCCGACGGGACAGTGCCGTTGTGCGCGGTCGACGTCCACGTCGAAATCTTCGGGACGTTGTTGCCGTCGATCGCGGGGCTGGGGGGCCTGGCACCGATGGCGAGCACGGCGGCCGGCCTCGGCACGCCTGGTGCGATGTTGTCCGATCCGTCGACGACAGCGACCCCCGTGCCTGCTGCCATCGGGTTGCCGATGCCGTCATCGAGATAGAACGACAGCGAGGCCTGCGGCACGGGCGTGCCGTCGGGGCAACCCGGCGGCAGGCGCAGGAAGTTGCCGGCCGCCACGGAGTTGGAAATGACGTTCGTGTACTGCTGTTGAAGGTCGGCCAGCGGCACCACGGCGGTTGGCGCGCCCAGCGACGAACTCTGGCTGAGGTAGATGATCGTCGACGCGCGGATGTGCGCCGTGCCGCGCGTGCCGTTGCCCGCGGCAGTGAACGCGGCCGGGCTCTGGTACGGCACCAGGATGTCGGTGTCGGCGTTGATGGTGGCCGATGACGGTGCGCCGTCCTTGTTGGCGTCGACATAGGCGTCACCGAGGTCGTAGCCCAGGCCGGCGAACCCGTCGACACCCTGCGAGTACACGTTGTCGCCGTTGTTGTCGTCGTAGTCTTCCAGGCCCACGGCGTAGGCGGTGACCACGACGCGTCGGTCCAGCGGGCGCCGCGCCTGCGACACGAAGCTGCAACTGCAGGAGCCGTTGGCGGTCTTGCACGAGCCGTTGTCGGCGGTGCAGACCGCGCCGCCTGAGGCGATGAAATTGACGACCGTGCCGTCGGGCACCGGGTTGGAGAACTGGTCGGCCAGGCGCACGGTCAGCAGCGCCTGGGCGCCATCGAAGTTGCCGCCGTCGATGTTCGCGCGATCGACAGAGAGCGAGAACGAGCGCTGAAGGGGCAGGCCGGTCGAAACCGACAGGGTGTCGGAGAAGCTCTCCAGCGGCACGGTCGCCGATGCAGGATAGAGGGCCCGGGCACGAAGCCTGACAGGCGTGGGGACCGTGCCCGAATTCACCTGCACTGCCAGCGTGCCGTCGGCGTTGGTTCGCTTCACGTAGCGCACGACGCTGAGGGCGTCCGTGCCACACAGGGCCGTTGCGCCTGGTTGCGCGGGCAGGTTGGTGGGGCCGAATCCGTCCACGTTCAGACCACCGACATAGGTGGAGCTGTCGAAGCACACGTCGATGTTGCCAACGCCCTGTCCGGCAACGTCCACGAGCTGGAAGGTGACGGTGGCGTTTTCCTGCCGACCATTGCCGCCCTGGCCGCGCAGCGTGATGGACTTGTCGGCGGGCTGCACCGAGACGAAACGCAGGCTGCCTGTCGTGGGCGCGCGCACCGTCATCGATGCTGTCTTGCTGTCGGTGGCGATCGAGGCCGTCAGGTTCACCAGGGTGTCGGCGGCCTGCGCGCAGCCGTTGTCGACGAAAGTGGCTACGGCTTCGCCGTTGGGCTGCGTGGTGGCGCTGGCGGTCACCGTGGCCTTGCCCGAGGCGCAGGAACTGGTGAAGTTGACCGTGACCGGGCCCGCCGTGTACGGCGCGTTGTTCTGCAGGACCTGAACGCGAAGCCCCGTGGTGCCGTAGGCCGAGACGGACGTCGACCCGATGGTCACGGCGCTGAGGGTCAGCGAGGGCGGTGCCGTGGTCGTCGAGCCGCTGGCGAAGAAGTTCGCCGAAGCGGTGGCATTCAGCCCCGAGACGCTGGACTGCACGATGATGCGCCCGGCACCGGTAGAGGCGCCGAGGGACGAGACCGTCGCCGTGGCGGTGCCGGACGCGTCAGTGAGCAAAGAACCGGTCGACGGGTCGATCTTGACGAGGTCGGCAGGTTGTTCGATGCCAAACTGCACCACCTCGTTGGCGACCGCGCTGCCGTTGCGTGTCAGAACGGCGCGCGCGCGCAGTGGCTGGCCGGCTACCACCGCAGTGGTTGCCTGGTTGGTGGCGTCAAGCAGGCTGATGCTGAGCGCCAGCGTGTCGGTGGCCGTGCCGCCCGTGCCCGTGCCGGTGCCGCCGGTGCCGGTACCCGAACCGGAGCCGGAGCCGAAGCTGGAACTGCCGGCACTGCCGCCGCCGCCGCCGCAGGCCGCCAGCGCCATGGCAAGCAGACCCACCAGGAAGTAACTTAGAACTCGGTTCATAGGAGTCTCGCCATGACAGGGTCGCGACACGGTACGGTTCATCGCGCCGCCGAACGGTCAGTCACGATCTTGGGCGTGATGAACACCAGCAGTTCGGTCTTGCGGGTGCTCTTCACGCGGTTCTGGAACAGGTAGCCCAGGTAGGGGATGTCTCCCAGCAGCGGCACCTTGTTGACCTCGGTCTGCTCGTCCTGCGTGAAGATGCCGCCGATGACCACGGTGCCGCCGTTCTCCACCAGCACCTGCGTCTTTACCTGCTTGGTGTTGATCGCCGGGCCGGCGGCGGTGAGCGCGCCGCGGCTGTCCTTGTTGACCTCGAGGTCGAGGATGACGTTGCCCTCGGGCGTGATCTGCGGCGTGACTTCGAGTCGCAGGCTGGCCTTCTTGAACTGCACCGACGTGGCGCCGCTGGAGGTGGCCTGCTGGTAGGGGATTTCCTCGCCCTGCTCGATGCGCGCCTTGGTCTGGTCGGCGGTGATCACGCGCGGGCTCGAGACGATGTTGCCCTTGCCTTCGGCCTCCAGCGCCGACAGCTCCAGGTTCAGGAAGCGGTTGGCCGTGGCGCCGAACAGCGACAGCGCGAACGTGGCCGCGTTGGCACCGCCGAAGGCCGTGGTGTTGGCCGCCAGGTTGACGAACTGGTTGTCGGTGTAGGCCGCCGCACCCCGCTGGCCGGTCGTGCCGCCGATGGCCGCGTAGTTGCCACCGAAGGCCACGCGGTTGTCGCCGCCCAGCCCATAGCCCGGCACGCCGCCCCGCACGCCGCGCAGATCGGACCCGCCCAGCTTCACGCCCAGCGCACGGCCGAAGGTGTCCTCGGCCTCGACGATGCGGGCTTCGATCAACACCTGGCGAACCGGGATGTCGATCTTGGCGATCAGCGCCTGGATCTCTTCCAGCTTGGTCGGGATGTCGTTGACGAAGAGCTGGTTGGTGCGCGTCTCGAAGATGACGCTGCCGCGCGGCGACAGGATGCGCGTGGCCTGGTTGCCGGCGCCGGCGCCGCCGCCGCCGGTGCTCAGGCCGATCAGGCCTTTGGCCACTTCCTCGGCCTTGGTGTAGTTGAGCTGGAACGACTGCGTGCGCAGCGGCTCCAGTTCGGCCACCTTCTTCTTGGCCTCGAGGTCGACCTGTTCCTTGGCGGCGAGTTCGTCCTTGGGCGCGATCCACAGCACGTTGCCGTTCTTGCGCACGCCCAGGCCCTTGCTCTGCAGGATGATGTCGAGCGCCTGGTCCCAGGGTACGTCCTTCAGGCGCAGCGTCACGGTGCCCGTAACGGTGTCGCTGGTGACGACGTTGAAGTTGGTGAAGTCGGCGATGACCTGCAGCAGCGCGCGCACTTCGATGTTCTGGAAGTTGAGGCTCAGCTTCTCGCCCTGGAAACCGGGGCCTTGCGTGAGCTTGTTCGGGTCGACCTTGACCGGGCGAACCTCCAGCACGAACTGGTTGTCGCTCTGGTAGGCGCTGTGCTCCCAGGCACCCGTGGGTTCGACCACCATGCGCACTTTGTCGCCGGTCTGGAAGGTCGAGACGGTCTTGACCGGGGTGCCAAAGTCGGTGACGTCGAGGCGACGGCGCAGCGTGTCGGGCAGGCTGGAGCGCAGGAACTCGACCACCAGGGTCTGGCCCTGCTGGCGGATGTCGACGCCGACCTGCGTGCTGGGCAGGTTGACTATGACGCGGCCCGCGCCATCCTGGCCGCGGCGGAAGTCGACGTCGCGCAACGCCTGCGGCGAGGTGTTCTGCGGCGGCGCGAACTGCACGGCCTGCTCGGTCGCCGTGGTGCCGGCTGTCACCAGCGCGGGGCCGGTGGTGTCGAGCACCAGCAGCAGCACCTTGCCCTGCACCTGCGCGCGATAGCCCGAAGCCTGCTTCAGGTTCAGCACCAGGCGCGAGCGGTCGCCCGCCTGCGCCACGCTCACCGAGCGCAGGTTGCCTTGGTTGATATCGACCGTGTTGCGGCCCAGGGCATTGCCCACGCCAGGCAGGTCGATCGCGATGCGCGGCGGCGCCTGCACCGAGAAGCCGTTGGGCACGGCGGCCAGCGGCTCGCTCAGCTCGACGCGCACGACCTCGGTGCCGGCCTGCTGGCTGCTGGTGATGGACTGGATCGTGTTCTGTGCCCAGGCGGCAAGCGGCACGAGCAGGGCGCCGGCGGCGGTCAAGGCAGCAACGGCAGCTCGCCAGTGCGACATGGTGCGTATCTCCTGAAGGTTCTTCATCGCGCCCTCTCCTGCAGCTGCAGCGTGGCGGGGCGTTCGATCATCTCGCCGCCGGCATCCATCACCAGTTCACGCAAGGTGATCTCGGTCTCGGCAATCTTGGTGATGAGGCCGTAGTTCTGGCCGAGGTGGTCCCCCATCTTCACCTGGTAAAGCAGGTTGTCGACGCGCAGCAGCGCGAAGGGCTGCCCCTCACGGTTCACGCTGCCCACCATGCTCATGCTGTCCAGCGGGTAGGACTCGAGGGGTTCCTTGCGCCGGTTCAGTTCCGCTGCCAGCAGGGAATTCGGCTGCCGCGCCTCTTGCTTGAGGGCGACGCTGAGTTTCTGCGTGCTGAAGGGCTCGACCGCCTGCGCCGTCGTGTAGGGCTGTGGGTCGAATCGCTTGGGCGCCTGAAGGGGCGGCACGTTGGGCTTGGCTTCGCGCCGCTGTTGCTCCATCCAGCCGCGCAACTCGTCGTGGTCGGCCGTGCAGCCGGCCAGCAGGGCCAGGCCCAGGAGCGTCACGCCGACGGTGTGGGCGGTGCGCGTCACTTGGCGGCTCCCGGGGCACGGGCGGCCGGCTTCTTCTGGGCCGCGATCTCGCTTGCATCGAGGTAGCGATAGGTGCGGGCAGTGGCCTCCATCGCCAGCATGCCGGAGGTATCGCGCGGCCCCACGGGGGTGAGGTTGAGGTTCTGCAAGGTCACGATGCGCGAGAGGTTGGCCACGTCGGCCGCGAACGAGCCCACGTCGTGGTAGCGGCCGGTGACCCTTATGGCGATCGGCAGCTCGGCGTAGTAGTCCTTGACCTGTATCTGGCCGGGGCGGAACAGCTCGAACTGCAGGCCGCGGCCAAGGCCGGCCTGGTTGATGTCGGACAGCAGGGCGTCCATCTCGGCCTTGCCGGGCAACTGTTTCTCGAGTTGCGTCACGTATTCCTGCACCTGCAACTTCTGCTTGCGGTACTCGCCGAGATTGACGGCCTGGCCGAGACGGTCCTTGTACGTCGTCTTGAGCTGGGGTTCCTTGAGGCGCAGTGCCTCGAGCTCTTCGGTGGCCGTCGACAGCAGCATCACCCAGCCGAAGCCCACCACCGCCGCGCAGGCTGCGGCCCAGGTGGCGATCTTGGGTAGTGGCGGCCACTGGCCGGGCTCCTTGGGGTTGAGATTGCGGAACTGCGAGGTCGCGTTGTCGACGAACCCGGTGACGTCGAAGCTCAGTGTGGATGGCTTGGCCATGGTGCCCTCAGCTCGCTTTCGCCGGCGCAGCGGCCGTGGCGGGCGCCGCGCCCGAGGCCGGCACGCCGGGTGCCGCGGCCTGCTGCCGCTTGATCGTCACGCGCATCGAGAAGTCGAACAGCCGGCGCTGATCGCGCGCGCCGACGGCGACATTCGAAGCCCTGATCTCGACGAGATCGGGGCGCTCGAGCCAGGTCGAGTTGTAGAGCGCGTTGCGCAGGAACTCGGAGACTCGCTCGTTGGTCTGCGCCACGCCGGTGATGGCCACCACCTGGTCGTTCTGGCGAATGCTGGTGAGGAACACGCCCTCGGGCGTCTGCTGCACGAGTTCGTTGAGCAGGTAGACCGGCACGTTGCGGTCGTTCTGCAGGTCCTCGACGGCCTTCTTGCGGGCATTCAGTGCGTCGATCTCGGCGCGCAGCGTGGCGATGTCCTTGATCTGCGTGTCCAGCCGCGCGACCTCGGCTTGCAGGAAGGCATTGCGCGACTCCTGGGCCGAGGTCATCTGCCCCAGCACCGAGTACCAGCCGCCGACGATGGCCAGGCCCGCCACCGCACAGGCCAGCAACCCCGCGAAGTAGGCGCGCTTGCGCTGGCGCCGCTTTTCCTCGCGGTGCGGCAGCAGGTTGATCAGGATCACTGGAGGAACCTCCGCATCGCCAGGCCGCAGGCCGTCAGGTAGGACGGGGCCTCGCGGCGCACCCGGCTTTCACGCACCGCCGATCCGAGCTGCATCTGGTCGAAGGGGTTGACGACGCTCGAGGCGAAGCCGGTGAGGTCGGTGACGCGGTCCTTCAGCCCTGGAAGCGTCGCCGTGCCGCCGGCCAGCATCACATAGTGCACCTTGTGATGCGGCGTGCTGGTAAAGAAGTACTGCAGCGCGCGGCCGATCTCTTGCGACAGGCTGTCGACGAACGGCGCCAGGATGACGCTCTCGTAGTCTTCCGGCAGGTCACCGCTGAGTTTCTTGACCTCGGCCTCCTCGAACGAGAAGCCGTACTGGCGCGAAATGAGCTGTGTGAGCTGCGAGCCGCCGAAGGCCTGGTCGCGGTCGTAGAGCATCTCGTCGTCGCGCAGCACCTTCAGGCTGGTGGTGTCGGCCCCGATCTCGAACAGGGCCACCAGGGCGTCGCGGCCTTCGTTGGGCAGCGCCGAGACGACGCGACTCATCGCCATGCGCGATGCGTGCGACTCGATGTCGAGCACCGCAGGCTTGAGGCCGGCGGCTTCGGCCAGGCCCTGGCGGTCTTGCACACGGTCGCGGCGAGAGGCGGCGATCAGTACCTCGACGTCGCCAGCAGAGGTGGGGCTGGGGCCTACGACGCAGAAGTCGAGGCTCACTTCGTCGAGCGAGAAGGGGATGTACTGGTTGGCCTCGGACTCGACCTGGATCTCCATCTCTTCTTCGCGCAGGCCGGCCGGCAGCATGATCTTCTTGGTGATCACGGCGGATTGCGGCATCGCCATCACGACCTGCTTGGTCTTGGTGCCGCTCTTGCTGACCACCCGCTTCACGGCGGCAGCGACCTCGTCGAACTTCTCGATCTGGCCGTCGGTGATCCAGCCCTTTTCAAAGGGCTCGGAGGCGAAACGCTCCAGCACGTATTCGCCGCTGGCCGTTTGATCCAGTTCCACCAGCTTGACGCTGGAAGAACTGATGTCCAAGCCGATCATGGGGGGGAATTTCCGCCCCAGCAATGTGTCGAGAAAACCCAAGTCTCACACTCCCCAGCCGCATGGCTTTCAATCGTCAAGAACCCGAAATGAGCCCCAGGCTTGTTAAGAAGTTACTTCAATGCTAGCAGTAAAGCCCTTGTGTACCAAAGAAAAAGCCGCCCGCAGGCCCTGCGGCGCGTTGCCATTCTCTGACGTTCATCGGGCAGTTGAAACAAGCCGCAAGGACGCGCCCGTCAATGCCCGTTGGTGCGCCGCCGACGCGATGTCCGGAGGCCGCGAGCGGCGTTCCTATAATCTTTCGGCCCGGATGACGCGTTCTTTATGACCCGACCCGACACCCCACGCCACCCAGAAGACGCGCCCGCGAGACCGAAGGGGTTCGGGCGAGCGTTGCATCCGGGGCTTCGCGGCCTGGGCTGGATCATGGGCCTGGCGGCGGCAGCGCTGTTCGCGCTGCTGCTGGTGGTGGGTGTGGCATTGGCCGTGGCCTACCCCAACCTGCCTGAAATCAGCAGCCTGGCCGACTACCGCCCGAAGCTGCCCTTGCGGGTTTTCTCGGCGGACGGCGTGCAATTGGCCGAGTTCGGGGAGGAAAGGCGCAATTTCATGCCGATAGCGGAAATTCCGCAGGTCATGAAAGACGCCGTGCTGGCTGCCGAGGATGCGCGCTTCTACCAGCACGGTGGCGTCGACTACAAGGGTGTCGCACGCGCGGCGCTGGAAAACCTGCGTGACGCGCGCAGCCAGGGCGCGAGCACGATCACGATGCAGGTGGCGCGCAATTTTTACCTTTCGACCGAAAAGACCTTCACGCGCAAGATCTACGAAATCCTGCTGGCGCTGAAGATCGAGCGCCTGCTGCGCAAGGACCAGATCCTCGAGCTGTACATGAACCAGATCTTCCTGGGACAGCGCGCCAGCGGATTCGCCGCCGCCTCCGAGATCTACTTCGGCAAGAAGCTCAAGGACGTCACCGTGGCCGAGGCCGCGATGCTGGCCGGCCTGCCCAAGGCGCCTTCGGCCTACAACCCGGTGTCGAATCCGAAACGGGCCACGCTGCGCCAGCGCTACATCATCAACCGCATGTTCGAGACGGGCTTCATCACCGAAGCCCAGCACGAAGAGGCGCTGGCCCAGCAACTGCGCTACCGACGCCAGAACGAGGGCGGCGCGTATGCCGAGTACGTGGCCGAAACGGCGCGGCAACTGGTCTTCGCTCAATACGGCGACGAGGCCTACACGCGGGGGCTCAACGTCTACCTGACGGTCGACGCAGCCGACCAGATGGTGGCCCACCGCGCGCTGCGCAAGGGCTTGATGGACTTCGAGCTGAGGCAGGTCTACCGCGGCCCCGAGGCCTACGTCGATCTGCCCGCCGACCCCGCGCTCATCGATGCCCGGGTGGCCGAGGCGCTCGCCGACTACCCCGACAACGACGACCTGCGTGCTGCCGTCGTGCTGTCGGCAGAGCCGCGCCAGGTCGTCGCCATGCTGCAGTCGGGCGACAGCATCATCGTCACCGGCGAGGGCCTGCGGCCGGTGACGTCCGGCCTGTCGCCCAAGGCGGGGCCCAAGACGCAGATCCGGCGCGGCGCCGTCGTGCGCGCCTACCGCCAGCCCGGCAACACCAAGGGGGCCTGGTCGCTGACCCAGTTGCCCGAGGTCGAGGGCGCGTTCGTGGCCATGGACCCGCGCAGCGGTGCGATTCGCGCGCTGGTCGGGGGCTTCGACTTCAAGCGCGGCAAGTTCAACCATGTCACGCAGGCCTGGCGGCAACCCGGCTCGAGCTTCAAGCCCTTCGTCTACTCGGCGGCGCTGGAGCGCGGCTTCACGCCCGCCACGGTGGTCAATGACGCGCCGCTGTTCTTCGACGCCGGGGCCACGGGCAGCCAGCCCTGGGAGCCCAAGAACTACGACGGCAAGTTCGAAGGCCCGATGCCGCTGCAGACGGCGTTGGCCAAGTCCAAGAACATGGTCTCGATCCGCGTGCTGCAGGGCACCGGGGTCGACTTCACCCAAGACTGGATCCAGCGCTTCGGCTTCGAGGGCAGCAAGCACCCACCCTATCTGACGATGGCGCTGGGCGCCGGTTCGGTGACGCCGATGCAGATGGTCAGCGCCTACAGCGTGATTGCCAACGGGGGCCACGCGGTGCAGCCCCAGTTGGTCCGGCGCATCGTCGATCAGAAGGGCAAGGTGCTGCTGGAGGTCAACCCGCCCGGGCAGGACGAGGCCCAGCGCGTGCTGCCCGCGCGCAATGCTTTCGTGATGGGCACGCTGCTGCATGAGGTGGCGCGCTCGGGCACCGCCGCGCGCGCCCAGCTTGCGCTCAAGCGGCCCGACCTCTACGGCAAGACCGGCACCACCAACGACTCGATGGACGCCTGGTTTGCCGGCTACCAGCCGACACTGGCCGCCGTGGTGTGGATAGGCTACGACACGCCGCGCAAGCTGGGCGACCGCGAAACGGGCGGCGGGCTGGCGCTGCCCGTGTGGATCGACTACATGCAGCACGCGCTCAAGGGCGTGCCCATCGAGCAGCCCGAACCCCCGGAGGGCGTCATCCAGGAGGGCCCGTACTGGGTCTTCGACGAGTTCGCGCGGGGTGGCGGCATCAGCAGTGTCGGCCTGGGCGACAAGATCCCCGACGCGCCCAGCACCGAAGAGCGCGGCAGCATCCTCGACCTTTTCCGCCGCTGAGGGCGCGGCCCGCGCTGCTAGAACTGCAGCGGCCTGCCACCCTGAACGCTGGCGTGCTGCGACAGCACGGCGATGAAGTCGGCGCCGTCGCGCGTGTCGCTCCAGCGGCCCGACACCCAGCGGAAGTGAAAGCCACCGCCACGCGCCGCCAGCCAGACCTCGTGCAGCGGCGGCTGCGTGTTGATGACGATCTTGCTGCCGTTCGGGAACGCCAGCTCCAGCAGGCCGCCGGTACGGTGGGTGTCGATGTCGATGACGTCGTCCTGCAGCCAGCGGTCGGTGGTGGCTTCGATGCGCGCCAGCAGCGCCGACGTTTCGCGCTGGTATTCGCTGTCGCTGAGCGCCGATGTGGTGGGGGTCGTGCTCATAGAATCCTTCGCATGCACAGGCAGTTCGAAACGAGTTTAGCGGCCAGGGTACCAACCCGCCTGGCGGCGTGGGTCTGCGCGCTGGTGGCCGCGGCCGCCCTGGCGGGGTGCGGCCAGAAGGGCCCGCTGAGCCTGCCGTCGCCACCGGCGGCCGCGTCGGCGCCTGCACGATGAAGCCCGCGATGACGCTGCCCGGTGCGCCCTACCTGGCCCGCCAGGCCGGTGACCTGCGGCTCGATGGCCATGCGTTGGCCGAACTGGCCTCGCGTTTCGGCACCCCGCTCTATGTCTATTCGCGTGCCGCGATGCGCGACGCCTTCATGGCCTACGAACGCGCGCTGGCCGGGCGACGCCACCTCGTCTGCTACGCGATGAAGGCCAACTCCAGCCTGGCGGTGCTGCAGACCTTTGCACAGGCCGGCGCCGGGTTCGACATCGTCTCGGGCGGTGAACTGGCGCGCGTGCTGGCCGCCGGCGGCGACGCCAGCCGCGTCGTGTTCTCCGGTGTCGGCAAGACACGCGCCGAGATGCGCCAGGCGCTGCAGGCCGGCGTGCGCTGCTTCAACGTCGAAAGCGAGACCGAACTCGACACGCTGAATGAAGAGGCACTCGGCCTGGGCTGCCGCGCACCGGTGAGCCTGCGCGTCAACCCCGACGTCGATGCCGGCACGCATCCCTACATCTCCACCGGGCTGAAGGGCAACAAGTTCGGCATCGCGCACGCGCACGCCGTGGCCGCTTACCGGCACGCCGCGGCCTTGCCCGGCCTGCACGTGGTGGGCATCGACTGCCACATCGGCTCGCAGATCACGCAGCTCGCACCCTATCTCGACGCACTCGATCGCCTGCTCGATCTCGTCGAGCAGGTCGAGGCGGCCGGCGTGCCCATCTACCACGTCGACGTCGGCGGTGGCCTGGGCATCACCTACACCGACGAGACGCCGCCCGCCGCCACCGCACTGGTGCAGGCCGTGCTGCGCAAGCTCGACGCCCGCGGCCACGGTCACCGCGAGGTGCTGTTCGAGCCCGGACGCTCGCTGGTCGGCAATGCCGGCGTGCTGGTCACCGAAGTGCTGGTACTCAAGCCCGGCGCCGCCGACGCGGGCGGCAAGAACTTCTGCGTCGTCGACGCCGCGATGAACGACCTCTTGCGCCCGGCGTTGTACGAAGCCTGGATGGGCATCGAGCCCTGCGTGCAGCGCGAGGGCCCGTGCTCGACATGGGACGTCGTCGGCCCGGTGTGCGAGTCGAGCGATTGGCTCGGACGTGGGCGCGAGCTCGCGGTCGAGCGCGGCGACAAGCTGGCCGTGCTGTCGGCGGGCGCCTACGGCATGGCGATGGCCAGCAACTACAACACCCGGCCGCGCGCGGCCGAGGTGATGGTGGATGGCCCGCGTGTGCACCTCATCCGCGAACGCGAGGACGCGCGCACGCTGTTTGCCGGCGAGCGGCTGCTGTAGCGCGCTCGCGCCCGGGCGCCTCGGCGGCCGGAGGTGCCGCCCACGCTCCTAGAGGCGTCCCTCGGCCACCGCATGGCAGGCGATCTCCATGCCCTGAATGACCGTGAGCGCGGGCCGCTCCATGGCGCAGCGCTCGTTGGCGTGCGGGCAGCGCGGATGAAACGCACAGCCCTTGGGCGGGTTCAGCGGGTTGGGCACCTCGCCCTGCACCGGCGTGCGGGCGCGGCCGCTCATGTGGATGTCGGGAATGGCATCGAGCAGCATGCGCGTGTAGGGGTGGCGCGGCCGGCCGAAGATCTCGGCCTTGCTCGCCACCTCGACGAGCCGGCCGAGGTACATCACGCCCACACGGTGGGCGACATGGCGCACGACCGCCAGGTTGTGGCTGATGAAGAGGTAGGTCAGGCCGCGCCGCTGCTGCAGGTCCTTCATGACGTTCAGCACCTGGGCCTGCACCGAGACATCCAGCGCCGAGGTGGGTTCGTCGCAGACCAGGAACTCGGGCTGCGTCGCCAGCGCCCGGGCGATGGAGATGCGCTGGCGCTGGCCGCCGCTGAACTGGTGCGGGAACTTGTCGCAGTCGGCGGCGGCCAGGCCCACCGATTCGAGCAGTTCGCCCACCCGCGCACGCAGGGCGTCGACACCCGGCACCAGCCCGTGTTCGCGCAGCGGCTCGCCGACGATGTCCAGCACGCGCCAGCGTGGGTTGAGGCTGGCGTAGGGGTCCTGGAAGATCATCTGCATGCGCCGCCGCAGCGCGCGCAAGGCGGCGGGGTTCCGCCCCGCATGGGTAGGCTGGCCGTCGAAGTGAACGTCGCCGCGGGTGGGTGCGTAAAGGCCCACCAACAGCCGCGCCACCGTGCTCTTGCCGCAACCCGATTCGCCCACCAGCGCCAACGTGGTGCCGCGTTCGATGCTGAACGAAACACCGTCGACCGCGTGCACGAACTGCCGCGGTTGGCGCTCGACGACACGGTTCAGCCACGGTGCCGAGACGTCGAAGACCTTGCTCAGGTCGCGCACGGCCACCAGCGTGCTCATCGCGGCACCGCCCCTTGCTCGACAAGCCAGCAGGCGGCCTGCGTCGCGCCGGCGTCGCGCAGTTCGGGCCGTTCGCTGCGGCAGCGCGGCATCACCTGCGGGCAGCGCGGGTTGTAGGCGCAGCCGGTGGGTAACGCGTTCAGCCGCGGCATTGCGCCGTCGATCTGCAGCAGGCGCTCGCGGTCCTCGTCCATCGCCGGTATCGAGCCCATCAGACCCGTCGTGTACGGGTGGCTCGCGCGGTGAATGACGTCGCCCACCGGCCCGATCTCGGCGACGCGGCCGGCGTAGAGCACGGCCACGCGGTCGCAGGTCTCGGCGATGACGCCCATGTCGTGGGTCACCAGCATCACGGCCGCACCGTGCTCCTTGCACAGGCGCTTGAGCAGCGAAATGATCTGCGCCTGGATGGAGACGTCCAGCGCCGTCGTGGGCTCGTCGGCGACGATGAGCTTGGGCTCGGCGGCCAGCGCCAGCGCGATGACGACACGCTGGCGCATGCCGCCGCTGAACTGGTGCGGGTACTGGTCCAGCCTTTGCTCGGCGGCCGGGATGCCGGTGTCCTGCAGCAGCCTGATGGCGCGCGTTCGCGCTTCGGCCGCGCCCACGGGCAGGTGGGTCTGAATCGTCTCGGTCAGCTGGCGGCCGATGGTGTAGAGCGGGTTCAGCGAGGTCAGCGGGTCCTGGAAGATGGCGCCGATCTCGCGGCCGCGTATGCGGCGCATCTGCTCGTAGGGCAGGTGGTCGATGCGCCGCCCGGCGAGCAGGATCTCGCCCCCGGCGATGCGGCCGGGCGGCTCGAGCAGGCCGATGATGGCCGAACCGGTGAGCGACTTGCCGGCGCCCGATTCGCCCACCACGCCCAGGATCTCGCCCGGCGCGATCTCGAAGCTGATGTCGTCCAGCGCCAGCAACGTGCCCCTGCGCGTCGGGAACTCGACACGCAGATGCCTGACCTCGAGCAGCGGCGCGCTCAAGCGGCGGCCTCGATCGCTTGGCGCCGACTCATCGCAACCTCGGATTCAGCGCGTCGCGCAGCCAGTCGCCCAGCAGGTTCACGCTGAGCGCGATCAGCACCAGCATGGCGCCGGGGAAGATGGTGATCCACCACTCGCCCGAGAACAGGAAGTCGTTGCCGACGCGGATCAGCGTGCCCAGCGACGGCGAGGTCGGCGGCACGCCGACGCCCAGGAACGACAGCGTGGCCTCGGTGATGATGGCCGCCGCCACCTGGATGGTGGCCAGCACCAGCACCGGCCCGAGCACGTTGGGCAGCACATGGCGCCGCATGATGCGCAGCGGCGCCACGCCGATGACGCGCGCCGCCTGCACGTATTCCTTCTGGCGCTCGACGAGCGTGCTGCCGCGCACCGTGCGCGCGTACTGCACCCAGCCGGTCAGGGCGATGGCCAGGATGAGTACGCCCAGCGCCAGCGTGTCCTGCGCATTGGGGAACATCGCGCGGCCGACGCCGTTGATCAGCAGTGCCACCAGGATGGACGGGAACGACAGCATCACGTCGCAGACGCGCATGATGAAGGCATCGACCCGGCCGCCGACGAAGCCGGCGAGCAAACCCAGCCCGACGCCCGCCAGCAGCGACAGCAGCACCGACGCCAGCCCCACCAGCAGCGACAGGCGCGCGCCGTAGAACAGCGCCGAGAGGATGTCGCGGCCCTGGTCGTCGGTGCCCAGCAGATAGCTGCGGCTGCCGCCCTCGAGCCAGGCCGGCGGCAGCCGTGCGTCGGACAGGTTCAGCGTTGCCAGGTCGAAGGGGTTGTGCGGCGAGACCCACGGCGCAAAGAGCGAGCAGAACAGGCACAGCGCGGCAATCGCCGCGGCGAGCATGGCCATCGGCGAGTGCGCGAAGCTGTGGCCGATGTCGCTGTCCAGCCAGCGCGCCAGCCGGCCCGTCGGGCGTGTCACGGTGTTCATGGTTTCAGTGCGCCGCCGCCGTCTTCTCGATGCGCAGCCGCGGGTCGACGGCGAAGTACAGCAGGTCGACGACGAGGTTGACGATGACGAAGATCAGCGCGATCAGGCACAGGTAGGCGGCCATCACCGGGATGTCGGCGAACTGCACCGCCTGGATGAAGAGGAAGCCCATGCCTGGCCACTGGAAGACCGTCTCTGTGATGATGGCAAACGCGATCAGCGAGCCCAGTTGCAGCCCGGTGATGGTGATCACCGGCACCAGCGTGTTCTTCAGCGCGTGGCCGAAGTACACCGTGGTGTCGCTGAGGCCGCGGGCGCGCGCGAACTTCACGTAGTCGGTGCGCAGCACTTCCAGCATCTCGGCGCGCACCAGCCGCATGATCAGCGCGAGCTGGAAGACGCTGAGCGTGACCGCCGGCAGCACCAGGTGGGCCCAACCGTCGAGCGTCAGCAGCCCGGTGGTCCAGGCGCCGAGGGCCGCGGTGTCGCCGCGGCCGAAACTCGGCAGCCAACCCAGCGTGACCGAGAAAACGAGGATGAGCAGGATGCCGATCAGGAAGGTCGGCAGCGAGACGCCCAGCAGCGACAGCGTCATCACCAGCTGCGAGCCGAAGCCGCCCCGCCGCAGCGCGGCATAGACCCCGAGCGGGATGCCGACGACAAGCGCCACCAGCGCGGCGGCCACGGACAATTCCAGCGTCGCCGGCAGGCGCTCGGCGATCAGCGTCGAGACCTTGCGGCCCTGGCGCAGGCTGAGGCCGAACTCGCCGCGCACGGCGTTGCCCGCGAAGCGCGCGAACTGCACCGGGAAGGCCTGGTCGAGGCCGAGGTCGCGCCGCAGTTCCTCGCGCTGCTCCTGGGTCGCATCCTGCCCCAGGATGCTGGTGACCGGGTCGCCGACGTACTGGAAGAGCATGAAGGCGATGAAGGCGACGGTGAGCATCACGATCACCGCCTGGGCCAGCCTGCGCAGTATGAAGACGAGCATGCGATGAGGGCGCCGAAAAGACCTTCAGGCCGGATTCGCCGCTGCCGTCGAGGCAGCCGCGAACACGGCCTGAAGGCAGTGGGGTGGACTGTTCAGGTCAGAAGCGGTGGCGGATGCCCAGCGCCAGGCTGGTGGAGTCGTCGCCGGCCTTGGCCGTCACGCCCCCGATGTAACCCTGACCGCCAGGCGCCGACTGGCCCAGGCCGCTGTTGACGAAGCGGGTGGCCACTGCACTGACGTCGGTGCGCTTGGAAAACGCGTAGCTGTAGGCCACGCCGTAGGACGCGGTGTCGGCATTGGGTGCGCGCCTGTCGTCCAGCTTGCTGTAGGCGGTGTACCAAGTGTTCGGGCCGAAGACGGCCTTGTAGCCGATGTGCATGGCGCGTGCGTCCTGCTTGGTAGCGTTGATGAACGCCGCCTGCACCAAGCCCGCCGTGGCCTGGCCCAGCGCGCTCAACTGCGCCGCGATGCCCGACAGCCCGGTCGGGTTGTCGTCCTTGATCTGCACGATCTGCGCCGTCACCACGCCCGGGCCGAGGTTCAAGGTCGCACCGACGGCGGCGCTGGTGAGCGACTTCGCACCCTTTTCGTTCTCGCGCGTGTTGTAACCCACGCCAACCGAGAACTGGGGCGCCTTGTAGATGCCGTTGAAGCCCAGCAACTTGCCCGTGCTGGTCGAGCCTTCTGCGGCGGCGGCCATCAGCGCGCCCGAAAAGCCGCCGAGCCGGATGCGGTAGGCCAGCGAGTTCGAGACCCGGATGTCGATGCCTGGCGGGAACGAGGCGATCTGGCCAAAGGCCAGCGACGACTGCGTGTTCATGGTGTCGAAGGTGGCGTTCAGCTCATAGGCGGGCGTGTACTGCCGGCCTGCCAGGATGGCGCCCACGGGCGTCACGAGGCCGAGATAGATCTGCCGGTCCCAGAAGTTATTGGCCAGGTGGTTGACGCCGATTTGGGCCCCGATCTGGTTCGCCACCGGGGTCACGACTTGGGCCTGCAAGGCGGCCGGCAGACCCAGCAGAGCAGCCTGCGACAAGCGGTCTGGCACCTGTGAGCCCGAGGGTGCCCGGTTGCTGACGGCGCCGGTATCGGCTTCGATGCGGCTCTCGGCCAGGAACAGCGCGCGCCAGCCACCGCCAAGGTCTTCCGAGCCGCTGAAGCCCAGGCGAGTCCCTTCCATGATGCCGCTGGACAGCTGCTTGATCGAGCCGCCCTTCAGGCCCGATACCTTGGTCACACCGGCATCGACAATGCCGTAGACGGTGAGGCTGGTCTGTGCACTGCAGGCCATTGCTGCGCTGGCCAGGGCCGTGAAGGCAAAGAACTTCTTCATGATGATGTTGTCTCCGTTACGCTTGAAGCGCTGCCTGCGCATTTTGGTTCTGATTGGCGGCTGAAGGGCGCGCCTGTTGTGAGCGGCCCACAAGCGGAATCCCGGAGGCTCGAAGCCGTTAGGGCCCTGGCGTGAAACCGAGCTCGCGCCGGCACCAGCGATCCCGACCCCACCGTGTCGGACTGGCAATTCGACCCGGTCGACGCCAGTTCAGTGCAGTTCGACGGGGCCGTACCAGGACTTCGCGCTGCTGCGCGTGTTGTCGCTGTCGGTCATGACGGCAATCGAAGTCAGTTCGCCTGGCGCTTCGCCGAAGGCCAGCCTGAAGTCGGCGGCCAGGTCGCGCCGGTGCAGCCGCCAGCGTCGGAGATTGCCGGGGCCGGAATCGACCACGATCTTCCGGATGCGGTCGCTGCGCGGATTGACGATGACGCTGCCGACCGGCGCCGTGGCGTCCCAGACGTACATCAGCGTCGCGTAGGGGGGCTGCTCGCCGGTAAGGACCTCGGCCAGTTCGAACATCACGCGCGTGCGCCGTGAGAGCTTGCCGAGGTCGCCGCCAAAGCCGAACAGCACGCGGGCCGGCGCGTCCTCGAGTGCGGCATCGGCCACGCTGCCCCCGGCGACGAGATCCTGTACCCACCAGGAGAAGCTGACATCGCGGATGGCTGCGGGGGCCAGCCGCACGCGGTGCCGGTACATGCTGGCCGAAGCCTCCGACGCGGCGGCCAGCGCGTCGCGGCCGTCCTTGCGCGTCCACTGGTAGCGCGTGGATGGCTTGCCGGGCAGGGGCACCTCATGCCAGGCGCGTCCGTCAGGCGCAACGGTGCCCGGCGCGGCGCCGGGGCCGCCCTCTGACGGATCGGACGGCGTGGCGCAGCCGATCAGGCAGGCCAGTGCCGGCGCGAGCAGGCGGGCCACGGGGCGGTTGAACAATTTCATGGTCCTGAAGGTGCTGCCGGTGGCAGGGCCACGGTGCCGAGATTGAAGCGGTCAAATAATCGGCCGCCCAAAGGCGGCCAGCTGGAAAGCTGCAAGGCGCCCGTTGCCGCACGCCGCCGGATCAGAACGGGTACGTGATGCCGAACCCGTAGCCCGTGGAGGTGGCACCACGGAACATGCCGGCCGGGCCAGACGCCGTCGTGGTGCAGTTGGCGCCGGTGCCCGCGGAGGCGCTGGTGCCGGTGCCGCCGCTGTTGAAGTTGCCGTACAGGCCGCGCAGGTTGGCGGTGGTGGCCACACCGACGCAGCCGAAGATGTCGATGTTGCCCCAGTGGTTGTTGGTCGTAACGAAGTCGCGGCCCAGGCGCAGTTCGCCTAAGCTGCCGATCAGGCTGGCGGTGGAGCGACGGGTGAAGTTGAAGGCGGAGTTGCCGGTGTCGGTGTCGACCTGACCTTCGAGCCGAAAGCCGGCACGCAGGTCGCCGCCGAGGTCTTCGATGCCGCGCAAGCCGAGGCGGCTGGCGCCGCCACCACCGCTGCTCGGGGTCTTGAGCGAACCGGTCGAGCCGTTCTTGACGTCGCGGGCAGCTGCGTCAACGATGCCGAACAGGGTGACCGACGACTGAGCCGAGGCCACGCCGGCGAACGCGGTCAGCGCCGCCAGGTCAAGCGGGGACTTTTCCATTGCAGCCGTTTCCTGGGTTGAACGAGAGATCCCGATCAAGGTGCTCAGTCCGCGAAGGGGAGGATCCGCCTTGTCTCATGGGCGAAAGTCATAGGGTATTGCACCAGACACCACCCGTAACCACAGACGCATAGATTCGAAAATGCCGTCGGTCGTTGTCTGTCTACAACGTCCACCGCTGAGCGACGGTGCGCTGCCTCGGCTATGGCTATGCTGATCAGCCATGGAAACGACCGATCGCCTGCTGTCCAGCCTCGACCATGCCTTGCGCACGCTCTCGGGTGCCGTGCATGCCGCGCGGCCACTGCCCGACGGTGCGGCCGTCGCCGACGAACTCGACGACGCGGCGCGCAGCCTCTCGGGTTCGCTGATGCGGGTCAACCATGTCGGCGAGGTCTGCGCCCAGGCGCTCTATCAGGCCCAGGCACTGACCGCCCGCACGCCCGAATTGCGCCAGCAGATGGACCGTGCGGCGCGAGAGGAAACCGATCACCTCGCCTGGACCCAGCAACGCCTGGCGGAACTGGGCGACCGGCCCAGTCTGCTGAACCCGCTGTGGTACGCGGGCGCCTTCGGCATCGGCCTGCTCGCAGGGCGGTTGGGCGACCACGTCAGCCTGGGTTTCGTCGTCGAGACCGAGCGCCAGGTCGAGCAGCACCTGGCCGGTCACCTGGACCGCCTGCCGCCCGAGGACCAGCGCTCGCGGGCCATCGTGCAGCGCATGAAGGAAGACGAGGCGCGGCATGCTGACGACGCGCTGGCCGCGGGCGCCCAGCCGCTGCCGGCACCCGTGCGCTGGCTCATGCGTGGCGCGGCGCACGTGATGACGACCACCGCGCACCGCATCTGACACGACCTGACCGGCGTGCCTGGCCAGGCGGCGGATCAGGCCGCCTGCAGCACCTCGAAGCTGGTCGTGATCTCTGCCGTCTTGGCCAGCATGATGCTCGCCGAGCAGTAGCGCTCGTGCGACAGGGCCACGGCGCGTTCGACCGCGGCGGCGGGCACGTCCTTGCCGCTGACGATGAAGTGCATATGGATCTTGGTGAAGACCTTGGGATCCTGCGTCGCCCGCTCCGAGCTCAGCTTGACCTGGCAGCCGCGCACGTCGTGGCGCCCGCGCTTGAGGATCAGCACCACATCGTAGGCCGTGCAGCCGCCGGTGCCGGCGAGCACGGTCTCCATCGGCCGCGGCGCCAGGTTGCGTCCGCCGCCGTCGGGGGCGCCGTCCATGGTGAGAAGGTGGCCGCTGGCGGTCTCGGCCACGAAGCCCATGCCGGTGCCCGGCAGCCAGTTGATGGTGCAGTCCATGAGTGCAATGCCCTGGTTTGGCGCGCCCGCACGACGGAGCGCTGAGATTGGAGAGACATCACTAGACGCTGCTGCGACAAGGATATTGCACCGCAGCATTCAGGTGATATATTGACTCCACCGACGTACGTCCGAGGATGCCGTCGGCCGATTGTCTCCTCCACCTCCAACAACGGTGGATTCGGCCCGGAGCCCCAAGCTCCGGGCCTTTTTTATGCCGCGTCGCGGCTGCCGCCCGCCCGCAGCCTGCAAGGGGCCGCCGCTTAACATCGGCGTCCCTCCCGTACCGAGTCGAACGATGCCCGCTGGCAGCACCGCGCCCAAGAGTCCCGCCAAGAGTCCCGCCAAGAGCCCCGCCAAGAACCCCGTGGCGGCACCGGCGCCGCGGGCCATCGGCCCCAAGGGCCAGCGCATCGCCGCCAGCTATCTCAAGCGCGTGCTGACGGCCCGTGTCTACGACGTCGCGCGCGAGACCGCGCTCGAGCCGGCGCGCATCCTGTCGCGCCGCCTGGGCAACCAGGTGCTGCTCAAGCGCGAGGACCAGCAGCCGGTGTTCAGCTTCAAGCTGCGCGGCGCCTACAACAAGATGGTGCACCTGCCGGCCGAGGCGCTGGCCTGCGGCGTCATTTGCGCCTCGGCCGGCAACCATGCGCAGGGCGTGGCACTGGCGGCCCGCAAGCTGGGCTGCCGCGCCGTGGTCGTGATGCCGGTGACGACGCCGCGCGTCAAGGTCGACGCCGTGCAGGCACTGGGCGGCGAGGTCGTGATGCACGGCGACAGCTACACCGATGCCTACCTGCACGCACTGACGCTGCAGCAGCAGGCCGGGCTGAGCTTCGTGCACCCCTTCGACGACCCCGACGTCATCGCCGGCCAGGGCACGGTGGCGATGGAGATCCTGCGCCAGCACCAGGGCCCGCTGGACGCCGTGTTCGTGGCCATCGGTGGTGGTGGCCTGGTCTCGGGCGTGGCGGCCTACATCAAGGCCGTGCGCCCCGAGGTGCGCGTCATCGGCGTGCAGACGGCCGACTCCGACGCCATGCTGCAGTCGGTGCGCAAGGGCCGCCGCTTGACGCTGAAGGACGTCGGCCTGTTCTCCGACGGCACGGCCGTCAAGCTGGTCGGCGAAGAGACCTTCCGCATCGCGCGCGAACTGGTCGACGACTACGTGGTGGTCGACACCGACGCCATCTGCGCCGCCATCAAGGACACCTTCCAGGACACGCGCAGCGTGCTCGAGCCGGCCGGCGCGCTGGGCGTCGCGGCCGTCAAGCAGTACGTGGCCATGCACAAGCTCAAGGGGCAG
>PNKD01000038.1 GCA_013822265.1 Leptothrix sp. (in: b-proteobacteria) | reverse complement strand
CCAGCGCCGCCCACAGGCCCTGGTGGTCGAGGATGCTGGGCCGCAGGTCGGTGATGATGCGGCCCACGTTGTCGACGGCGGTATCGATGAGCCGCCCCATGCCCTGGCACTTGGCCACCAGCGCCGGCTGCTCGCCGACGCGGCGGCCGAGCCAGTGCGTGTCCATCTTCAGCGCCACCAGCAGCGAGCCCAGCTCGTCGTGGATCTCGCGCGCGATGCGCTTGCGCTCGGCCTCGCGCACCGTCTCGAGGTGGTTGGCGAGGTCGCGCAGCTGGCCGGTGCGCTCGGCGACGCGGCGCTCGAGTTCGTCGTTGGTGCGCTTGAGCAGCTCTTCGGCGCGCTTGCGCTCGGTGATGTCGACGAAGGTCACCACCGCGCCGCGCACCTCGCCGTGCTCGATCACCGGGTAGCTGCTGTACTCGGCCGGGAAGCGGCTGCCGTCGGCGCGCCACAGCACCTCGTCGTCGATGCGGCAGGGCAGGCCGCGGCGGAAGGCGTTGAAGATCGGGCAGTCGCACTCGGGGTAGTGGCGCCCGTCGGCGTGCGAGTGGTGGATGAGCTCGTGCATGTTGCGCCCGAGCACCATGTCGGTGCCCAGGCCGATCATCTGCGCCGCGGCACGGTTCACGAAGGTGCACCTGCCGTCCATGTCGATGCCGAAGATGCCCTCGCCGGTGCTCTCCAGCAGCAGGGTCAGGCGGTCGGTGGTGGCGGGCTCCATGGCCGGCCTGGCGCGCAAAGCGCGTGCCAGCACCGCCGCGGGGCGCGCCGGCATGGCCAGGAGGGCCGCCGCCGCGTCATGCGGCTTGTTCGACCCCGCGCTGCCAAGGACGGTGCCGTGCCGGCCCGCGGCCGGTCAGCCCAGGGTGCGTGGCGCCTCGCCCTGCGGCGGCAGCGGCGGCGCCTTGGGCCCGGCGGCGGCGCTCTCCTGCACCATCGCGTGCGGCTGGGCCAGCAAGGCACCGCGAGGTCGTGACGGGCCGCCAGCCCGGCCGGCAGGGCGCACGGCGCGGCAGCGTGCGGCCGCCGCAGCCTCATGGCGCCGTGCCGTCCAGCCAGGGGCGAGGCTGCAGCAGCGCGGCCTCCACGTCCTGCACGTAACGCCCGAGGTGCAGGCCATCCATCAGCGCGTGGTGCACCTCCACCGAAAACGGCAGCCACAGATGCGGCCCCTCGGCCTGCACGCGGCCGAACGCGATCTTGGGCACCGCGTCTTCGCGGCCCCAGTTGCGGGCATGCGAGAAGCTGGTGAAGTGCAGCCAGGGCAGCGTGGTGAAGTGCATCAGCGCGGCTTCGTCATCGCAGGGCTCGAAGCCCTGCTGGCGCGTGCGCACGGCGGCCATCTCGGCAGCGCCCTGGGCGACGAAAGCCTCGAAGTCGGCGGTGTGCTGCAGGTAGGCGAAGCCGAAGCTCTCGTCGTCGCGCAGCACCGTGGTGCTGCCGTGGACGGCGTCGAGCACACGCACGCGCCCGCCCTCGAGCCGGTAGCGCAGCGGCTCGTGCCGGTTGGCCAGACGCAGCGTGATGAAGTGGCAGGCCAGCGAGAAGCTCGCGCCGCGCGCCGCGGCGGCGGCCTTCAGCGGCGCGGCGTCCAGCCGCACGCAGGCGCTGAAATAGGGTTTGTCGAAACCGCGGAAGTACTCGAAGGCCTCGCGCCGGGCCCAGGTGTCGGTGTTCAGGTAGGCGGCCATGGGCGCAATGATGCCCGCTGGCCGGCCAGCGCCCGTGCCTAACTGCATGCCGCGGCGATACAGCCCGGCCATGCAGCGCCGCAATGGCGCTGGTGCTGCGGCGCGGCTGGCGGGGCTGACGAGGTTGATGCCAGGCGCTCAAGCGCAGCGCGGCGCCGGCCGATAAGCCCTCATGCCCGGGAGCCGGGCCCTGTCACGCCCCTGTCACGCCCCTGCCGGAGACCCGACGCATGAACGCCCCCGCCGAACTCAAGTACCGCCTCATCACGCGCAGCGACATGGACGGCCTGGTCTGCGCCGTGCTGCTGAAGGAAGTGGGCCTGCTGGGCGAGATCGTGTTCCAGCACCCCAAGGACATGCAGGACGGCAAGGTGGCGGTGACCGAGCGCGACATCCTCACCAACCTGCCCTACGTGCCCGGCTGCGGCCTGTGTTTCGACCACCACGCCAGCGAAGCGGTGCGAAACGACGGCCAGCCCACGCCCAACTACATCCTCAAGCCCGACGCCAAGAGCGCGGCGCGCGTGGTCTACGACCACTACGGCGGCAAGGCCCGCTTCACGCGCATCAGCGACGCGATGATGGACGCGGTGGACAAGGCCGACTCGGCCGGCTTCAGCATGCACGACGTGCTGGAACCGCGCGGTTGGGAGCTGCTGAGCTTCTTGATGGACGCGCGCACCGGCCTGGGCCGCTTCCGCAACTTCCGCGTCTCGAACTACCAGTTGATGATGCAGCTCATCGACTGCTGCCGCGACATGGACATCGCCGACATCCTGGCGCTGCCCGACGTGAAGGAACGCGTCGACCTGTTCTTCGCCCAGCACGCCTTCTTCCGCGCCCAGCTCGAGCGTGTGGCCAAGGTGCACGGCAAGCTGGTGGTGCTGGACCTGCGCGACGAAGAGACCCTCTACGCCGGCAACCGTTTCATCGTCTACGCCCTGTTTCCGCAGTGCGACGTCAGCATGCACGTGATGTGGGGCCGCGAGAAGAGCAACACCGTCTACACCGTGGGCAAGAGCATCTTCGACCGCGGCTGCCCCATCGACGTCGGCGCGCTGATGCTGAAGCACGGCGGCGGCGGCCACCCTGCGGCCGGCACCTGCCAGGGCGACAACGCCACCGCCGAGGCGCTGAAGCAAAAGCTCATAGTCGATCTTTCGCGGCGCGGCTGACGCCGCGCGCGGCGCAAGCTCAGCCCGGGCCGGCCGTCTTGTCGTCGGGCGCTTCGTCGTTGGCCGCACGCGCTGGCCAGCCGCCGCCGCCCAGCACGGCATCGTTGTCCTGCCCCAGCCGCGGCGCCGGGTGGTGCAGGCGGCCCGGCGTGCTGCCCAGCTTGGGCACGATGCCCGGCACCTTGAGTGGCCGGCCGTCGATGTCGGCGGTCTGCACGACCATGCCGCGCGCCAGGTACTGCGGGTCGGCGGCGATGTCGGCCACGGTGTAGATGCGGCCCACCGGCACCGCCGCGGCTTCGAGTGCCGCAATCACGTCTTCGATGGTCCGCGCCGACGTCCACGCCGCGATGGCGGCGTCGATCTCGGCCACGCGCCGCACACGGCCGTCGTTCTGCGCCAGCGCGGGGTCGGTCTCGAGATCGGCGCGGCCGATGGCGCGCATCAGGCGGCGAAAGATGCCGTCGCCGTTGCCGCCCACCAGCACGTAGGCGCCGCCCGCGCAGGGGTAGGCATTGGACGGCGCGATGCCCGGCAGCGCGCTGCCCGCGGGCCCGCGCACGGCACCGAAGGCGTCGTACTCGGGCAGCAGGCTTTCCATGACGTTGAAGACACTCTCGTACAGCGCGACGTCGATCATCTGGCCCTCGCCGCCGCCCACCTCGCGGTGGCGCAGCGCCAGCAGCACGCCGATGACGCCGTGCAGCGCCGCCAGCGTGTCGCCGATGCTCACGCCCACACGCACCGGCACGCGGCCGGGCTCGGCGGTGAGGTGGCGCAGCCCGCCCATGGCCTCGCCCAGCACGCCGAAACCCGGCTTGCCGGCATAGGGCCCGCTCTGCCCGAAGCCGCTGATGCGCAGCATCACGAGTTTCGGGTTCAGCGCGTGCAGCGCCTCCCAGCCCAGGCCCCACTGCTCCATCGTGCCGGGCTTGAAGTTCTCGATCAGCACGTCGGCCTCGGCGGCCAGCGCGCGCACCGCCGCCTGGCCTTGGGCACTGCGCAGGTCCAGCGCCACGCTGCGCTTGTTGCGGCTCTGCACCTCCCACCACACCGAGGTGCCCTCGCGCAGCAGCCGCCACTTGCGCAGCGGGTCGCCGCCTTCGACGGGCTCGATCTTGATGACGTCGGCGCCGAAGTCGGCCAGCGTCTTTCCCGCGAAGGGGCCGGCGATGAGCTGGCCCAGTTCCAGCACTTTCAGGCCCTGCAGGGCGTCTTGTGGCTTGTGCATGGCCAAAGTATGCGGCCGCGCCAAAATGCGGCATGCGGATCACCATCGAACCCGGCGTGCGCCTCTTCGTCGACGTCGAAGGCCCGGGCCTCGTGCCCGACGGCGCGCAGATGCGCGAGAAACCCACGCTCATCGTGATGCACGGCGGGCCGGGTTACGACCATTCGAGCTTCAAGCCGCTGTTCAGCAGGCTGGCCGACGTGGCGCAGATCGTCTACTACGACCACCGCGGCCACGGCCGCAGCGACCGCCGGCCGGCCGCCGAGTGGACGCTGGACACCTTCGCCGACGACATCGTGCGGCTGTGCGACGCGCTGGGCATCGTCAAGCCCATCGTGCTGGGCCAGAGCTTCGGCGGCTTCGTCGCCCAGCGCTACCTCGCGCGCCACCCGGCACACGCGGCCAAGGTGGTGCTCAGCAGCACCAGCCACCACCTCGGGCTGGAGCGCAAGGTGGCGGCCTTCACGCGCTTCGGCGGGCCCGAGGCCGGTGCCGCGGCGCGCGCCTTCTGGACGGCGCCCGGCCCGGCCACCTGGGGCCGGTACAACCAGCACTGCCGCCACGTCTACAACCCGACGCCGGCCGACCCGGTGGCGCGCGGGCGCACGCTGATGAACGAGGACATCCTGTTCACCTCGGCCTCGGGCGAGCAGCAGACCATGAAGCTGCTGCCCGGGCTGGCGCAGGTGCAGTGCCCGGTGCTGGTGATGGCCGGCGAGCTCGACCCGGTGACGCCACTGGCCGACGCGCAGGAGATCGCCGCGGCCATCCCCGCGCCGTGGGGCCGGCTGGTCACCTTCCCGCGCGCCGGCCACGGCGCCTGGCGCGACCAGCCCGACGAGGCGATGGCGGTGCTGCGCGAGTTCATCGACACGGCCGCCTGAGCGGGCGCGGCGCCACGCCGCGCCGCACCGGTTCAGACGCCCATGTCCTTGAACACTTCCTTGGCGTTGCGGAAGCTGTCCATGGCCGCCGGCACGCCGCAGTAGATGGCGGTCTGCAGGAAGATCTCGCGGATCTCTTCCTTGGTCACGCCGTTGGACAGCGCGCCGCGCACGTGCAGCTTGAGTTCATGCGGCCGGTTCAGCGCCGTCAGCATGGCCAGGTTGAGCATGCTGCGCGTGCGCCGGTCGAGGCCGGGGCGGTTCCACACGTCGCCCCAGCAGTACTGCGTCACCAGCTCCTGCATCGGGCGGTTGAAGTCGTCGGCGTTGGCGATCGCGGTGTCGACATAGGCCGCGCCCAGCACGTCGCGGCGGGTGTTCAGGCCTTGGTCGAAGAGGTCTTGGTTCATGGTCATGTCGGCGTCCTTGCTGGGGGATGAAGTCGAAGTTGCGTGGCTTCTGGTCGGGCTGACCACCGCGACGAAGTCAGGCTTGCTGCCGCTCGCGCAGGCGGATGACCCTTGAAAGATGAAAGGCCGCCATTTTCATGTCCTCGGCGGCGGGTGCGTCTGGCTGGCGTGCTTCCCCTAACGACTGCCCCGGCGTGCGCAGCGGCTTGTCCTTGATCGGCGAGCGCGACTTCTCGTTCATGCCTGCGCCGCCAGGTCGCCGGCGATCAATCTGAACTGCTCCAGCGCCGCTTCCAGGTCGTCGACGATCTCCTGCGCGATCACCTCAGGCGGTGGCAGCTTGTCGCTGTCGGCCAGGGTCTCGTCGCGCAGCCAGAAGATGTCGAGGCTGGCCTTGTCGCGTGCCACGAGTTCGGCGTGGTCGTAGGCGCGCCAGCGCCCTTGCGGGTTCTCGGCGTTCCAGGTCGGCGTGCGTTCGTGGCGGTTGGCGGGCTGGTAGAGGCGCACGAACTCGTCGAGGTCTTCGCGGCGCAGCGGGTTGATCTTCAGCGTGAAGTGCTTGTTGGTGCGCAGGTCGTAGATCCACAGCCGCTTCGTCCACGGCGTCTCGCTGGCCGGCTTCTTGTCGAAGAA
This sequence comes from Leptothrix sp. (in: b-proteobacteria), assembly GCA_013822265.1. Lineage (GTDB taxonomy): Bacteria > Pseudomonadota > Gammaproteobacteria > Burkholderiales > Burkholderiaceae_C > Rubrivivax. The sequence goes on along the minus strand of PNKD01000038.1, from coordinate 22,378 downwards.
CAGCACGTTGGCCTTCACGCCCTGGGCGTAGAACAGGCCCGTGGGCAGGCGCAGCAGGGTGTGCAGTTCACATTCGTGCAGCAGCTTGCGGCGGATGGTCTCGCCGGCGCCGCCTTCGAACAGCACGTTGTCGGGCAACACCACCGCGGCGCGGCCGTGCGTGGCCAGCAGCGTCTTGATGTGCTGCACGAAGTTCAGCTGCTTGTTCGACGTGGTGGCCCAGAAGTCGTCGCGCTCGATCACGTCCTTCTCGGTGCCCCGCCGGCCGTCGGCGCCTTCGATCTGCGTGCTGCTCTTCTTGCCGAAGGGTGGGTTGGCCAGCACGACTTCGTAGCGCTCGCCGGGGTCGGCGGTGAGTGCGTCCATCACCTTCACCGGAACGTGCTTTTCGCTGCCTATGCCGTGCAGCAGCAGGTTCATCGCGCACACGCGCGCCGTGGCCTGTACCAGTTCGTAGCCCGTGTAGGCCTGCTCCTTCTGGAAGCGCTTCTGCTCGCGCGTGAGGTTGGGGTGGTGCGTGACGATGTGGTTGAAGGCCGTGAACAGGAAGCCGCCGGTACCGCAGGCCGGGTCGCACACCTTCTCGGCCGGCTTCGGAGCGATGCAGTCGACCATGGCCTGGATGAGCGGGCGCGGCGTGAAGTACTGGCCGGCGCCGCTCTTGGTGTCTTGCGCGTTCTTCTCCAGCAGGCCTTCATAGGCGTCGCCCTTTACGTCGACGCCCAGCGCGGTCCAGTTCTCGGCGTCGATCAGGTCCACCACCAGGCGGCGCAGCTTGGCGGGGTCCTGGAACTTGTTCTGCGCCTTGCCGAAGATCAGCCCCAGCGTGCCCTTCTGCTGGCCCAGCGCCTCCAGCGCGTGGCGGTAGTGGTCGAAGAGTTCGTCGCCGTCGCGGGCCAGCAGCGAAGGCCAGGCCCAGGCGGCGGGGATGATGCTGGCCTGGCGACCGTCCAGATTGAACGGCGGCTGCGCCCGTTCGTCGGCCATCTTCAGGAACAGCAAATAGGTCAGCTGCTCGACGTAGTCGCCGTAGCTCATGCCGTCGTCGCGCAGCACGTTGCAGTAGTTCCAAAGCTTCTGGACGAGGGTGGAGGCGTTCATCGTCGGTTCGGCGTCATGCTGCTGCGGCAGCCGTGCGGTAGGCCTGATCCGGCCGGTTCGGCACGTCAGGAAAACGGAGTTCGAGGCGCCCTTCGCGCACCATCGCCGTGAGGAAGCGCGACTGCAGGTTGTCGGCGTCGCGATGCAGCAGCAGCCCGAGCTCTCGGCTGGTCAACCAGCGTCCGGTGCACAGTGCGGCGACGAGGCTCTTCATTTCCGCGGCCGGCAGGCGGGCACTTTGGCGCGCAGGCGCTGCCGCCACAAGCAGTTCGGGTGGGAACCGAGGGGAGTCCGTGCCCGAAAGAGGGGAGTCCTCGGCAGAAGGAGGGGAGTCGCCGGCCGTCTGAGGGGAGTCCTCGGGCGAATGAGGGAAGTCGCCGACGACCCGATAACTGGCCCATCGGCGCTGCTTCTGTTGCGTCAGAAAGCCTTCACGGACCAAGGTCTGCAAGACGCCGGTGATGCCCTTCGGGTGCTCGCCGGTCACCTCCTGCAGCCGGCCATTGGTGACCGTGCCCTCTACCCGGGCCGTCACGATGGCCTGCACCGAGGTCTTGTCAAGCCTGTCGAAGCGCACGCCAAACCGCGTTCGCAATGCTTCGTTCACCTCCGGCGGAATGAGGCTCACCATCGGCAGCACCAGCTTCACCCGGTCCGGCTGCAGCGACTCCTCGACCTTCGGTGAGCGCCAATGCTGCGACCGCCATCCCGAGCGGATCTTGTCCATGCCGGAGCCCGCCTTCTCACCACCGCCGATCATCTGGAACATCAGTTGCAGGCTCTTGTTGCGGCACTCGCTGACACTGCCACGCAGCAACTGCTCACGCGATACCAGCAGCGAGCCAGGGTTCGACAGCTCGATACGGCTCGCATAGCGCTCGATCACGACGCCGCCCTGGCCGCGGTAGTCCGCATGGATCAGCGCGTTCACCACAGCCTCGCGCAAGGCCTCGTGCACGATGGTGTCGTCCTTGCGGTACAGATCGCGGTTCAACTGGAATGGGATTTTCAGGTCGGCCGACAGGCGTTGCACAACACGCTGATAGAACTGGAAAACATTGCTCTCCCAGGTGCCGTCGGGCACCAGGCGGTCGGTCCAGCGCACGGCGGGGTCGGGCGACAGCTTCTCGCGGTAGTCCACATGAAAGGCCGGCAGCGCCTCACGCAAGGCGCTGAAACGACCGAACATCAACAGGCCCGCCACGGTGGCCCCTTCCAGGCCGCTGGCACGGTCGCGCCGCAGCGCACCCAGCTTGAACATCAGTCCCGCGTCGTCTTCGGACAGCCAGGCGTGATCGGGGTCGCGCGAAGCAAAGCGGTTGCGGTACTGCTTGAGCGTGTCGGCATCGAAGTCGGCGATGCCGAAGTGCTCGACCACCACGGTATCGGCGGGCAGGTCCGACTGGTCCGCCAGCATGCGCCGAACCTCTTCTTCGCTGCAGTGGTAGTCGCCTTCCTCGGCGCGGCGGTAGCTGCCGGTCAATGGATTTGCGCCCACGTAGACCGGCCGCTCGCGGCGCGCCGCGCGAGGCACGCTCACGACCACGAAGTGGCGCCCGGCGTCGGTCACGGTCTGGATGTTGGCGTCGGTCAGCAGGTTGCGGCTGACCTTCTGCCGATCGTTCAGCTGGTTCCACAGCACCGTGCGCAACTGCGCCGCGTCGGGCACACCCTCCCACGACAGGCCGCTGTCACGTTCGGCCACCCCGAGGACGATCGTGCCGCCTTGCGTGTTGGCCATGGCACTGTAGGTTTCCCAGAAGCTGCCCGGCAGCCCGCCTCGCGCCGACTTGAACTCGGTATCGATGCTCTCGCTGGCTGGTTGCAGTGCAGCGAACAGATCAAGCTGGCGCATGCGCGGGCTCCGTCGGCGAGAACGCCTTTGCAAGCACCGCCTGGCGCAGCGACTGGGCGCGCTTCAGGTTCGCGTCGACCTCGGCCTCGACGCCGCGGACGATGGACAGGCGGCGGTCGACTTCGGCGACGATGCGGTGTTGTTCGGCGACGGGAGGCAGCGCGATGGGTGCCGCAGCCAATTGCTCAAAGCCGAGATGCGGGCGCCCTTGGCCGTACATGCATTGCTCGAAGTACCTTTGCCCGTGATCGGGAGAATTCATCCAGAGGTTCAGGAATGGCGCGATCTCTGGCGATGCTGGCCTGATGAGGGCGACACTCTGGCAGACGAAGGCCTCAGCCGGAAGGTCTTGAACCATGCAGGCCTGACCTGTGTTGGCGCCGACGATGGTCACCAGCAGGTCGCCGCGTTGGATCCGGCTGCGCGCACGCGCTGGATCACCCGGTGGAGGGTCCACGCGCTGAATTGATGAGAAGTCCGGTGTAAACGGCCGAACGTTCTGTGCGAGAACAAAGATGGACTTGCCTCGCCCGCAATAAGGTGACCAGTCGCGTGATCCGCTGGTGATCTTCGCCGCCAAGGAAGCCAAGTTGGCGACGGGCCAACCGTCTGGACTTGCAGCCTTGTCGGAAGTAGCAGGGCCGCTCACAGCTTCGCTCAAGACAGCGCCGCGATAGTGGCGAAGATTGGCCTTGACGCGCTGGAGGTTGGCGACGGCTTCGTCGAGGCGGGAGAACTGCTTTTCGATCTCGGCGACGATGCGCCGCTGATCATCAGGTGAGGGCAAGGCAACCTCAAAGCCTCGAATGTCCTTTGGTCGCACCGCGGGATAGAGCGCCCCCTGCACAACGCCGACCATGGCCTCGATGAAGGCGCGAGCCTGCACACAGTAGTAGAGCCAGCCTGGCAGAACACCGTCTCGGGCGCGGAGCACATGGAAGCCCGTTGAGGCCACGGCGCCGTCAAGCCCCGGTGGCACTATGGCTACAGCATTGAGATTTGGGCGGGTCATGGAGACAAGCACGTCGCCTGCGACCAATCGTTGCTTGGCCCGACTGGGTGCTTCGTCTGTTGCAATCACCTTGGGCTCAGCGATTTGTTTTCGCCCGTTGTCTATGCTGCTGATATCGACGTAAGTGAAGGCGCCGGACTCAGGATGTGGACCACGCTGATCGACACGCTCAGCAGTCAGATCACCAAGTGCTGTCACGCCACCAACTCCCGATTTAACTCATTCATCACGTTAGCCAACTCCGCCCCGAACAACTGATGCACGCGCCCCAACCCGCCCTGCTGGCTGAACGGCGCGTACTCGAAGTCCTCCACCGTCACCCCCAGGTTCGCCGCCACATGGTCGCGGATCATCTCCAGCCAGCGCTGTTGCTCGGGCGTGAACACGTGGCCCGCCGCGGCCTGCTGCGCCAGCCAGGCCTTGTAGTTGGCAGCCACGCGCTCGGGGTAGGGCAGCAGCTCGTTGTCCTGCTGCATCGCAAAGCGCACCAGGCTCACCAGGTCGGTGAGTAATCGCTGGCGGCTGGCGCCTTTCACCCGGCTCTGGTCCAGCGCCGCGTAGGCCTGCCACAGCGTGCTTTCGTCCAGCAGGTGCGGCGGCGCATGCAGCGCGTCGGCGAGTTGCTGGATGTCCTCGAAAGTCAGCGGCGCACGCACCGGGCGGCTGTACAGGATCTGCAGCGCGGTGATCTCGTCCTTGTGCTGCGCGATGAAGGCCTCGAAACTCTGCACGATGCCCTGCGCCCGTTCACGCGCGGCGGCGCTGAAGCCGGCTTCGATGACGCGGTCTTGCGTCACGGTGTCGATGACCAGGTCCTTGTTCAACTTCAGGCCCAGGATGAGCTGCCGCAAGGCCGGGTTCGACAGCGGCAACACGGCGCGGCGCAGCGCGGCATCGAGGGCCTGCGGGCTGGTGTCGGCATCACCCCCGGGCTGCAGCGCCTGCACGATGCCGCCGGCCAGCAGCTTCAGGTCCAGCCCGCCGCTGGCCTGGCGCACTTGCTGGCGTTCGGCCTCGTTCAGCTGCGTGTCCAGCCGTGCCAGGCGCGCGGCCACGCTGCTCAGCACCTCGTCTTCCACGTTGCCCAGGCTCACGGCCTGCAGCAGCGCGGCCAGGGGCACGGTCTTCTTCTGGTCCAGCGGGCGGCTGTCGGTGAGGTCGTGTTCGCACACGCCCACGCAGTCGACGATGACGAAGTGGTCCTTGTGCACATGCTCGCCGGGGTTCACGCCGCGCAGGTCGTCGCTGCGGATCACGCGCACGCCCCGGCCCTTCATCTGCTCGAAGAAGCTGCGGCTCTTCACGCTGCGCATGAAGACGACGATCTCCACCGGCTTGATGTCGGTGCCGGTGGCGATCATGTCCACCGTCACCGCCACGCGCGGCCAGTAGCTGGTGCGAAAGGCCTTGATCAGGTCTTCGGGCTTCGCACCGGTGGTGCGGTAGGTGATCTTCTGTGCGAACTCATTGCCCTTGCCGAATTCCTCGCGCAGGATCTCGACGATCTTCTCGGCGTGGTTGTCGTCCTTGGCGAAGACCAGCGTCTTGGGCAGTTGCTCGCGCTGGGGGAAGAGGTCGGTCTGCCAGCGGTCGCGGAAAGCCCGCACGAGGGTGCGGATCTGGTCGGGCGTCTGGACTTTCCGGTCGAGCTCTTCGGCGGCGTAGTCGAAGTCGTCGTCCAGCTGCCAGGCGTTCTTGCGGCGCGTGGCGCGGTCCATGGTTTCCAGCCAGTAGCCGGCCTGCACCTGACTGCCCTCTTCGCTGACTTCGGTGCGGATGCGGTAGACGTCGTAGTTGACGTTCACGCCGTCGGCCACGGCCTGGGCGTGGCCGTATTCCATCACCAGGTTCTGGTTGAAGAAGCCGAAGGTCTGCTTGTTGGGCGTGGCCGTCAGGCCCACCAGGTGGGCGTCGAAGTACTCCAGCACCTGCCGCCAGAGGTTGTAGATGCTGCGGTGCGCCTCGTCGGTGACGATGAGGTCGAAGGTCTCGATGGGGAAGGCGGGGTTGTAGGTGATGGGCTCGGGGTCCTTGAACAAGCTCTCGGCCGCGGCGGTGCTGCGCTCGTCGTCTTCCTCGGTCAGCTCACGGCCCTTGAGCATGCTGAACAGGCGCTGGATGGTGCTGATCGTCACGCGCGCCGTGGTGTCCAGCGTATTGCCCTGCAGGTGCTGGACGATGTATTCCTCGCCGAACTTGTAGTTGTTGTAGGGCGAGACATAGGCGTCGAATTCCTTCCTCGTCTGGCGGCCCAGGTTGCCGCGGTCGACGAGGAAGAGCACGCGGCGGAAGCCCGCGAACTTGATCAGCCGGTAGATGAAGCTGATGGCGGTGAAGGTTTTGCCGGAACCGGTGGCCATCTGGATCAGCGCCCGCGGCTTGTTCTGCGCCAGGCTGGCTTCCAGGTTCCGCACGGCGGTGATCTGCGCCGGCCAGAGCTTGAAGTCGCCCCAGGCGGTGACCAGCTCGGGCATCTGCTGTAGGCGCGCCAGCTCCGTGGCGGGCGCGGCCTGCGCTTCGGCCGCTGGCGCGCCGCCGGTGCTCAGCACCGTGGGCGTGGGCAGCAGCTTCAGCCACTGCGCCAGCATCTCGGGGCGGTGGAAGGCGAACACGCTGCGCGCGCGGGGCTGCGGGTCCAGGCCGTTGGTGAAGTGGGTCTCGACGCCGGTGCTCTCGTAGGCGAAGGGCAAGGGCCTGCGCCAGGCGGGCAGCGCGGCGGGCAGGCCCTGCGCGTAACGCGCGCTCTGCACTTCGACGCCGCTGAGGCTGGCACCGCGCTTCTTGGCCTCGACCACGCCGCAGGCCTTGCCGTCGACGTAGAGCAGGTAGTCGGCAAAGCCGTGGCCGGGGTTCAGCGCGAATTCGCGGATGGCCACGCCGGCTGCGGCCTGCAGGTTGACGGCGGCCACGTCCTGCACGGCCCAGCCGGCCAACTGCAGCAGGCGGTCGATGTCTTCTCGCGCCTGTTGCTCCGGTTGAAGCACGCCTGCGGACTCCCTGGGTTTTGGACGGGGAGCTTATCGCAAGGCCTGCGCAGCGAGAGTGCCCCCCTCGTCGCCGGCGACAATGCCCGCATCCATGCCCACCATCGCCGTCATCGACTTCGAAACCACCGGCATCGCCCCCGCGCAGGGCGCACGCGCGACCGAGATCGCGGCCGTGCTGGTCGAGGACGGGCAGGTCGTCGGCCGCTTCCAGAGCCTGATGAACAGCGGCGCCTGGGTGCCGCCCTTCATCGAGCAGCTCACCGGCATCAGCAACGCGATGCTGCAGGGCGCGCCGCCGGCGCGGGCGGTGATGCTCGAGGTGATGCGCTTCACGCGCGGCTGCGCGCTGGTGGCGCACAACGCCGCCTTCGACCGCGGCTTCTGGCTCGCCGAGGCGGCGCTGGCGGGCTGCGAACCCGACCGCGCGCATGCCTTCGCCTGCACGCTGCTGCTCAGCCGGCGCCTGTACCCGCAGGCCGACAACCACCGCCTGGGCACGCTGGCGCGGCTGCACCGGCTGCCCGACAACGGCCGCGCCCACCGCGCGCTGGCCGATGCGCTGACCACCGCGCAGCTGCTGCTGCAGATGCAGCGCGACGTTGCCGAGCGGCACGCCGCGGCGCTGGCCGGGCGCACGGTGGACCACGCGCTGCTGTGCGCGCTGCAGCGCGCGCCGCGCGGCCAGATCGAGCGCCATCTCGAACGCCACCTCGGGCGCGACCCGGGCCGCCAGGCGGCGCGGCCCTGCGCGACAATCGAGACCTGAGAAGGAGCCCCGCCATGCCCATCTTCGAATACGCCTGCCAGGACTGCGGCCGCGAGTTCGAGACGCTCGTGCGCTCGCACACCGTGCCCACCTGCCCGCAGTGCCACTCCACCCAGCTGAGCAAGCGCCTGTCGGTGTTTGCCACCGCCACGCCCACGGCTGAAGCAGCCGCCGCACCGGTGATGCCCGGCCCCTGCGGCACCTGCGGCCACCCTGACGGCCCCGGCAGCTGCGCGTTGCAGTGACGGCCCCTGGCGCGCGCGTCCGGGACAATGCGCGCCTCTCCTGCTTAGAGCACGCCATGACCGACACGCCCACCGCCCCGGCCGCCGCACCCCCGGTGCCCGACCGTCTCAGCACCGACGCCCGCAGCCCCTTCTTCGACGCCGCCGTCTTCGAGCGCGACATCGGCATCCGCTTCAACCAGAAGGAGCGCAACGACGTCGCCGAGTACTGCATCAGCGAAGGCTGGATACGCGTGCAGTCGGGCAAGTCCAAGGACCGCCACGGCCAGCCGCTGCTGATCAAGCTCAAGGGTGTGGTCGAGGCCTACTACCGCTGAGGGCACGGCCCCGGGCCCTCAGCCCTGGGCCCTGAGCCCTGAGCCCTGAGCCGTCAACCGGCGGCTTCGGCCCAGGGCAGGCCGGCAAGGGCCATCGCCGCGCAGCGCCGCGGCGATGGCCGCGTCGGCGGCGGCGATGTCCATGCCCTGCTCGGCGTACCGGGGCACGTGGCGGTCGCCGTGGGCATCACGCTTGCCGCTGTCGCACCGCGATGTTGTTGGCGCGCCTGTCGGTGGCGTGCTCGGCGCAGGTGAACTCGTCCATGAAGTGGTCGGCGGGGTCGGCCTCGCTCTCAGGGTTCAAGCCGCTGCTGCGGAAGTGATGTCGACGCGCCGGTCATGGCTTGACGATGCCCAGCGCCAGCAGGCTGCGCGCGGCGTCGACGATGCTCTCGTCCACCGGCCGCGGCACCCAGCCCAGCACGGCGCGGGCGTGCGAGGCGTCCTGGTGGCGCACCGAACCCAGCTCGCCGACCACCGCGCCGGCCAGCGGGTTGAACAGCGCCGCCAGCCGCACCAGCAGATCGGGCACGCCGCGCGTGGGCACGCGCCGCGCCTCGGCGCCCAGGTGGTGGCGCAGCACCGCAGCGATGTCGCGCAGCTTCATGAACGGGCCCGAGGCGATGAAGCGTTCGCCCGCCATGCCGGGCGCGTTCAGCGTGCGCACGTGCAGGTCGGCGACGTCGCGCACGTCGACGACGCCGAAGCCGATGTCGGGCAGCGCCGGCAGCGCGCCCTGCAGCAGCTTCTTCACGATGATCACCGAGGCCGAGTAGTCGCGCCCCCACACCGGCCCCAGCACCACCGAGGGGTTGATGCTGCAGAACTCGAGGCCGCCGCCCTCGCGCGCCACCCAGTCGCGCGCGGCGCGCTCGGCGATGGCCTTGCTGCGGATGTAGGGCGTGGCGCCGGGGTAGTCGGCGGGCGTCCAGTCGGCCTCGGTGAAGTGGTGCTCGCCGCGGCCACGGCCGTAGGCGACGGCGGCCACCGAAGACGTCATCACGAAGCGCCGCACGCCGGCGTCGCGCGCCGCGCGCAGCGCGCGCAAGGCGCCGTCGCGCGCGGGCACGATCAGCTCGTCGGCATGTCTGGGCACGCCCATGGGCAACGGCGAGGCCAGGTGCGCGACATGGCTGCAGCCGGCCACGGCCTCGGCCCAGCCGGCGTCGTGCAGCAGGTCGGCGGCGAAAAACTCGAGCCGCGTGTTGTCGACGGCCAGCAGCTCGCGCACCGCAGCCTCGCGTGCCAGGCTGCGCACGGTGGTGTGCACCGTCCAGCCCTCGGCGACGAGTTGCCGGATCAGGAAGCCGGCGATGTAGCCGCTGCCGCCACTGACGAGGATGCGGCGGCTCAAGGCGTGCTCCGGCGCGGCGCAGGGGGGGGTGGGGGCTGGGGGCATGGGCGGGTCGATGGTGAAGGGGCGGCGGGGCGGGCCAGCATAACGGCGCGGGCCCCCGGGGCGCCGCCTAAACTGGGCGGCTGGCTGCGGCGCGCCCTTGGCGTGCGCTGCCCGGCGACCTCCACCGACTTTGCGACCGCGACCCCATGCTGAACTGGCTCTTCAAGAAACCCGGCCCCGCGGCGGCGCCTGCCTCCTCGCCCAAGCCGGCGCGCGCCGCCCCATCCACCACACCGGCCACGCCCGCGCCACCCGCCAAGGCCGCCGCACCCACGGCGCCACGCCCCGACGAGACCCCGCTGCTGCACGCCGCGATGGGCGACGACGCGGCGCTGCTGAAGCTGGCGCAGTCGGCGCAGACGCTGGCCGTCAAGATGGCCGCCGTCCAGGCGTTGGCCGGTGAAGACGCCTTGCTCCAGGCCGAACGCAGCTTCCGCAGCCACGACCGCAAGGTGCACCGCCTGGCCAAGCAGCGGCTCGAAGCCGCCGTCGCGCAGCGCGAGGCCCGCGCCCGCGCCGACGCGCTGCTGGTGCGCACCACGGCGCTGCTGGGCGAGGCCGCCGTGCCGGTGAACCACGTCGTCGAGCTCGACCGCGACTGGGCCGCGTTGCCGGCGCCGGCGCTGGAGCCCGCACAGCAGCAGCAGTTCGACGCGCTGCGCGCGCGCCTGGACACCCAGATGCGCGAGCATGAGGCCGCGCAGCAGCGGCTGAAGCAGTGGACGGCCGAGGTGCGGCGCGAGCTGGCGGCCTGGCCCGCGGCCGCGGCGCAACTGGCGGCCACGGGCAGCGCCGCCGACGCCGCGCAGCGCTTGACCGCGTTCGCCTCGCTGCAGGGCTCGTGCCCCGAAGCGCCGGCCACTGCCGCGCTGCAGACGGCCCTGGCCGCAGCGGTGCAGCTGGCGGCGCAGGTGCACACGCGGCTGCAGCGCATGGAGGCGCCGGTGGTGGACGCGACCACGGCGCAGCCGGCCCCGGGGACGCCGCCCGAGCTGCCTCCTGAGCTGGCGCCTGGGTTGCCCGCCGAACTGCCGCCGCTGCCGCCCGAACTGGCACGCCTGTTCGCCGCACGCGAGGCAGCACTCCGGCCCGCGCCAAGGTCCGAAGCCCCGCCGGCGAGCGCCGACATGCGCGGCGCGCGGCAGGCCGCGAAGGCCGCCGCCGACGAGGCCCGCCGCGCCGCGCAGCAGCAGCGCATCGCCGGGCTGGTGGTTCAAGCCGAGGCGGCGCTGGCCGACGGCCGCCTGGCCGAGATCAAGCAGCACCTCCAGGCCATCGACAGCAGCCTGTCGCGGGCCCATGTCACGCTGCCCGAGGCGCTGCGCCATCGCGTGCATGCACTGCAGGCCGAGCGCAGCCGCCTGCAGGCCTGGCAGCATTGGGGCGGCACCCGCGCACGCGACGACCTGATCGCCGAGGCCGAGGCGCTGGCGCGGGCCACGGGGGCCATCTTGCCCGCTGCCGCGCCGCCGGCGCAGCCAGTGCCGCCATCCCCCGATGCCACCGATGCCGCGGCCGATGCCGTCGACGCCACCGCGACGGCCCCTGCCGTCGCCACGGCCGAGGCCGCGCCACCCCCCGCGCCGGCGCCCCACAAGCTCAACCTCAAGGCCCACGCCGACGGCATACAGGCCTTGCGCAAGCGTTGGAAGGCGCTCGACCACCAGGGCGACGTCGCCAGCGCCGAGCAGTGGCGGCGCTTCGACGCCGCGCTGCATCTGGCCTACGAGCCGGTGGCGGCGCAGCACGCGGCGCTGAAGGCGGCGCGGCTGGAGAACCTGGCGGCGCGCGAGGCGCTGCTCGACGCGCTGGAGACCGCGGCCGGTGGCGCTGAAGGCGCCAGTGCTAATGCGGCCGCTGCGGCGGCCGATGCCGGCGACGGCGCGGCCCCCGAGCCCGAGCACGGCGCTGCCGTCGCCGCGCCCGACTGGCGCGCCCGCGCCGCCGAACTCGACCGTTTCCAGACCGCCTGGCGCAAGCTGGGCCCGGTCGAACACACCGTGCCCAGCGCGGCGCGCGAGGCGCTGATGCAGCGCCTGCAGGCCACGCTGGCACGTGTCGAGGCGCCGCTGCAGCAGGCGCGCGCCGCCGCGGGGGCCGAGCGCGAGCAGCTCATCGCGCACGCTGAAGCCCTGCTGCCGCGAGGCGGCGAAGGCCGCGACGTGGCCGACGCGCCGCGTCGCGTGCGCGAGCTGCAGGCGGCGTGGCAGGACCACGCCCGCCGGCTGCCCTTGCCACGTGGCCTGGAAGGCGCCCTGTGGGCGCGCTTCAAGGCCGCCACCGACGCCGTGTTCGCGCAGCGCGAGGCCGCCTTCGCCGCCCGCGACGCCGAGGCCGCCGCGCACATCGCCGAGCGCGAGGCGCTGCTGCAGCAGCTTTCGGCGCTGGGCGAAACCAGCACCGCGGCCGAGATCGAGCACACGCTGGCCACGACCGACCGCGCCTGGCGCCACGGCGGCGAGCTGCCGCGCGGCGCCGCCGAGGCGCTGGACGCGCGCTGGCGCGCCGCCCGCGCTGCGGTCGTCGCCGTGCTGGATGCGGCGCACCGCTGCCGCTGGCACACCCATTGCGACACGCTGGCGGCGCGCGTGGCGCTGTGCGAGCAGCGCGAGGACGGCAGCGCCGACGCCGCGACGCTGGCCGCCCGCTGGGCCGCGCCCGACAGCCTGCCCGCCGCGTGGCGCCAGGCGCTGGCACAGCGCTGGGCGGCGGCACCCACCGCCGGCCCGCTCGACAAGGCCGCGCTGGACACGCTGCTGCTGCGCCTGGAAAGCGCGCTCGCAGTGCCCAGCGCGCCCGAGTGGCAGGCCGCGCGCCAGCAGCTCAAGCTGCTGGCGCTGAAGGACACGATGGAAGGCCGCACCCCCGCCGGCACGGGCCCGCGCGACCAGGCCGGCTGGCTGCAGGCCGCCGTGCGCCAGGCGGGGCTGGGCGCCGCGCAGCGCCAGCGCCTGCACACCCTGTTGGCCGCGCTGCGCCAGGCCACGCCGGGCGCGCTGGGCACGGTGGACGACGGCAGCTGAGCGCAGTGGAGCGGCCCGCCGCCGCGGCTACTCGGCCAGCAGCAGCGCCGGCGCCTCCAGCAGCGCGCGCACGGCCTGAACGAAACGCGCGGCGTCAATGCCGTCGACAACACGGTGGTCGAACGACGACGACAGGTTCATCGTCTTGCGTGCCACCGCCGCGCCACCCTGCATCACCGGCCGCTCGACGATGCGGTTGACGGCGACGATGGCGACCTCGGGGCGGTTGATCACCGGCGTCGAGACGATGCCGCCCAGCGCACCCAGGCTGCTGATCGTGATCGTCGAGCCGCTGAGCTCGGCACGCGTGGCGCGGCCGGCGCGGGCGGCGTCGGCCAGCCGCGTGAGCTCGGCCGCCAGCGCCCAGGGAGTGCACGACTCGGCGTGGCGCAGCACCGGCACCAGCAGGCCGTGGCGGGTGTCGGTGGCGATGCCGATGTGCACCGCGCCGTAGCGCGTGATGACGCCGGCCTCGTCGTCGAAACGCGCGTTGACCTGCGGAAACTCACGCACCGCCAGCACCAGCGCGCGCATCAGCAGCGGCAGCAGCGTCAGGCGCCCGCGCTCGGCGGCGAAGCGCGTGTTGAGTGCGGCGCGCGTGAGCTCGAGCTCGGTGACGTCGACCTCCTCGACATAGCTGAAGTGCGGGATGTGGCGCTTGGCGGCCTGCATCTGCAGCGCGATGCGCCGGCGCAGGCCGATCACGGGCACGGCCTTTTCGTCGTGGCGCTCGGCGTAGCGCGGCCCCTCGGGCCGCACCGGCGCCGCGCCGGCCGCCGTGCCGGCGCCATGCGCAGCGACATGCGCATCGAGGTCGGCCTGCACGATGCGCCCGGCGGTGCCGCTGGCGGCCACGTCCTTGAGGTCAATGCCCAGCTCCCAGGCTCGGCGGCGCAGCGCGGGTGAGGCGATGGGGCGGTCGGCCGGGCCGGCGCCCGCAGCGGGCGTGGCCGCGGCGGCGGGTAGCGGCGCGCGGGCCGTCGCGGGTGCCGCGGCGGTGGCAGGTGCCGGTGCTGGTGCAGGCGCGGACACGGGCGCGGGCGCGGACACGGGCGCGGCCACCGGCGCCGCGTCGGGCCGCGCGCGGCGCGTCGGCGCCGCCACGGCGGGCTCGATGCGGATCAGCTCGGTGCCCACCGCCATCATCTGGCCCACCTCGCCGCCCAGCGCCAGCACGCGCCCGGCCACGGGCGACGGGATCTCGACGCTGGCCTTGTCGGTCATCACGTCGGCCAGCGCCTGGTCTTCGGCCACCGTGTCACCGGCCTTCACGTGCCAGGCCACGAGTTCGACCTCGGCGATGCCTTCGCCGACGTCGGGCACCTTGATGACGCGGGGTGCGTTCATTCAGAGCCTGCGAATGAATCCGGCGCGCCCGAGCGGGTGCACCAGGCGGTGTCGATCTAGGCGCAAAGCACAGCCGTAGCGCGGGCTACGGCGAGCATTTTCAACGACGAGCGGCGCCGTCTGGGGCGCACGAGCGGGCGTGTTGGATTTGTTCACAGGCTCAGTCCTCCATCACGCGCCGCAGCGCCGCCGCCACGCGCCCGGGGCCGGGGAAGTAGGCCCACTCCAGCGCGTGCGGGTAGGGCGTGTCCCAGCCGGTGATGCGTTCGATGGGTGCTTCCAGGTGATAGAAGCAGTGCTCCTGCACCAGCGCCGCGAGTTCGGCGCCGAAGCCGCTGGTGCGCGTGGCCTCGTGCACGATGACGCAGCGGCCGGTCTTCTTCACCGAGGCCACCAGCGCCGCCAGATCCAGCGGCCACAGCGTGCGCAGGTCGATGATCTCGGCGTCGATGCCGGCCTCCTGCGCCGCGGCCTCGCTGACGTAGACCATGGTGCCGTAGGTCAGCACCGTGACCTGGCGGCCCGGCCGGTAGATGGCCGCGGTGTCCAGCGGCACCGTGTAGTGGCCCTCGGGCACCTCGCCCAGCGCGTGCTGCGCCCAGGGCACGACGGGGCGGTCGTGGTGGCCGTCGAAGGGGCCGTTGTACAGGCGCTTGGGCTCGAGAAAGATCACCGGGTCGTCGTTTTCTATCGAGGCGATGAGCAGGCCCTTGGCGTCGTAGGGGTTGCTGGGCATCACCGTGCGCAGCCCGCAGACATGCGTGAACAACGCCTCGGGGCTCTGGCTGTGCGTCTGCCCGCCGTAGATGCCGCCGCCGCAGGGCATGCGTATGGTCAGCGGCGCGGTGAAGTCGCCCGCCGAGCGGTAGCGCAGCCGCGCCGCCTCGGAGACGATCTGGTCCGACGCGGGGTAGAAGTAGTCGGCGAACTGCACCTCGACCACCGGGCGCAGACCGTAGGCGGCCATGCCCACCGCGGTGCCGACGATGCCGCCCTCGGAGATCGGCGCGTCGAACACGCGCGACTTGCCGTACTTGGCCTGCAGCCCCTCGGTGCAGCGGAAGACGCCGCCGAAGTAGCCGACGTCCTGGCCGTAGACGACGACCTTGGGGTCGCGCTCGAGCATCACGTCCATCGCCGAACGCAGGGCCTGGATCATGGTCATGCGGGCCATGTCAGCGCCGCCCCGCCGCCCGCAGGCGCTGAGCCGCCCCTTGGGGGCCGCGAACGAAGTGAGCTGGGCGCCTCATGGTTGTTCCTGCCGCGCCTGCCGCAACTGTTCGACGAGGTGCGGCGGCATGTCCCTGTAGACGCCCTCGAACATCGTCTCCAGCGGCGGCACGTGGCCGTCGAGCAGCGCGCTGCCGTGGTTCTCGGCCTCTTTCAGCGCCGCGGCGACCTCGGCCTCGAGTTCCTGCTGCACCGTCGCATGTTCCTCGTCGGACCAGGCGCCCAGCCGCACCAGGTGCTGCTTGAGCCGCGCGATGGGGTCGCCGAGCGGGAAACGCTGCGCGTCGTCGGCGGGGCGGTAGCGCGAGGGGTCGTCGGCGGTGGAGTGCGCGCCGGCGCGGTAGGTCAGCCACTCGATCAGCGTCGGCCCGAGGTTGCTGCGCGCGCGTTCGGCGGCCCAGCGCGAAGCCGCCAGCACGGCCAGGAAGTCGTTGCCGTCGACACGCAGCGAGGCGATGCCGCTGCCCACGCCGCGCGCGGCGAAGGTTGTGGCCTCGCCGCCGGCGATGGCCTGGAAGGTGGAGATCGCCCACTGGTTGTTGACGACGTTCAGCACCACCGGCGCGCGGTAGACATGGGCGAAGGTGAGCGCGGTGTTGAAGTCGCTCTCGGCGGTGGCGCCGTCGCCTATCCAGCCCGACGCGATCTGGGTGTCGCCCTGGATCGCCGAGGCCATCGCCCAGCCCACGGCCTGCACGAACTGCGTCGCGAGGTTGCCGCTGACGGTGAAGAAGCCGGCGCGCTGGTACGAGTACATCACCGGCAGCTGGCGGCCCTTCATGGGATCGCGCTCGTTGCTCATCAGCTGGCACATCATCTCGGCCATGGCGACGTCGTCGCGCGCCAGCAGCAGGCCCTGCTGGCGGTAGGTCGGGAAACACATGTCGCCGGGCTGCAGCGTCAGCGCGTGCGCGGTGGCGATGGCCTCCTCGCCCAGGCACTGCATGTAAAACGAGATCTTCTTCTGGCGCTGCGCCAGCAGCATCTTGGCGTCGAAGGCGCGCGTGCGCATCATCGCGCGCAGGCCGCGCTTGAGCAGCGCGGCGTCGGCCTGCGGCGCCCAGGGGCCGACCGCCTGGCCGTCGTCGTCGAGCACGCGCACCAGCGTGTAGGCCAGGTCGGCCGTGCTGGCCGGCGAAGCGTCGAGTTCGGGGCGCCGCACCGCGCCCGCGGGCGACAGGTGCAGGTACGAGAAATCGGTGGCGTGCCCCGGTCGCCCGCTGGGCTCGGGCACGTGCAGGCGCAACGGCTGCGGCGTGGGTGGCATCGGCTTCCTCCTTGCCTGCCATGGTACGGCGCCATGGGGGGCCAATGCGGTTTCGTCGCACCGCCCCAGGGTATGCCCCGGGCTCGGCTTGCCCCGCTGCGCGGCACGGCTTCAGGGGATGCCGGTGATCTTGTGCGTCTGCAGGCTCAGCCGCCACTGCGGGTGCGCCAGGCAGTAGGCCACGGCCTGCGCGGTGTGGCGCACGCGGTCGGGGCCGTCCATGGGTTGCAGGAAAAAGTGGCTGAAGGCCAGGCCGGCAAAACGCTCGGGCATCGCGTCGGGCTGCGGGAACACCAGCTTGAGCTCGGTGCCCGCCGTCAGCACCAGCGGCGCCGTGGCCTTGGGGCTGACGCAGATCCAGTCCAGCCCGGGCGGCGCGGCCTGGGTGCCGTTGGTCTCGACCGCGATCTCTAAGCCCTGCGCGTGCAGCGCGTGCACCAGCGCCTCGTCGAGCTGCAGCAGCGGTTCGCCGCCGGTGCACACCACCAGCGGCTGGCCCGCCACGCCCGCGGGCCACTGCGCACGCACGGCCGCGGCCAGCGCGGCGGCGCTGTCGAACTTGCCGCCGCCGGGGCCGTCGGTGCCGATGAAGTCGGTGTCGCAGAACCGGCACACCGCAGACGCGCGGTCCTGCTCGCGCCCCGACCACAGGTTGCAGCCGGCGAAACGGCAGAACACCGCCGCGCGGCCGGCCTGCCCGCCTTCGCCCTGCAGCGTGTAGAAGATCTCCTTGACGCTGTAGGCCATGTTCAGACCGGCAGCGCCGGGCCTTCGTCGTCGGCCAGCGCCAGCGCGCCGCAGCCGCGCGTCTGGTAGAGGTCGACGCGGTCGAGCTGCGGCAGCAGCGGGCGCGCCTTGGCCAGGATCCAGTGCGCGATGCTCGCCGTGTCGTTGTCGGCGAGGTCGGCGATCTCGTGCAGCGGCTGGTGGTCCAGCGACTTGAAGATGGGCGTGAAGAGCTGCTTGACGTCGCCGAAGTCCACCGTCCAGCCCATCAGCTCGTCCAGCGGCGCCGACAGGTGCAGCCGCAGCGTGTAGGTGTGGCCGTGGATGCGGCGCAGCTTGCTGCCCGCGGGCGCCTGGCGCAGTTGCAGCGCGCTGTCCAGCGTGAGCTCTTTCCAGATGCGCCAGCGCTGGCCGTCGTAGTTGGCGCCGCACGAGCCCGTCTCGTAGACGGTGACCCACGACAGCGCCGGCAACCGCGGCTTCAGGCGCTGCCACAGCCAGCTCGCCAGCAGCTCGCTGGTCGGGTTGTGCAGGCCCGGCAGGTCGTTGAGGCAGGCGTGGTCGAGCAGCTCGTGAAAGGGCGCCCAGAGCGCGTCGAGCTGGTCGTAGTCGATGGCCATGTCGCCGTCGCCCAGGGCCTGGTTGGCGTGCAGGATGACCTCGAAGCCATGGCCGTGCATGCGGCCGCACTGGTGGCCGGCGGGCACGTTGGGCAGGCGGTGCGCCGACTGGAAGACGTAGCGCCGCCAGACATGCGCCTGGCCCGCCGGGTCGAGGTCGACACCCTCGTGCGCGGTGCTCTGTATGCCCACCTGCTCGAGCCCCGGCACGGCCAGGTGCCGGCGCACCCAGCGCGCCAGGTTCTCGTCGGTGGGGTGGGTGAGCTGCTCGTTGAGCAGGCGGTAGTCGAGCCGCGCGATCTGCTGCGCCAGCGCCTCGCGCAACTGCTCGACCTCGCCCCCCGGGAACGCCGCCCAGCCGCTTGGCAGCGCGCAGCGCACGCGCGCCAGGAAGCTGTGCCCGTGCAGCCGCCGCGAACGGTGGCCGGGCGGCAGGATGTCGACCTGGCGCGCGGCCTCGAAGCCGGCTGCGGCGGTGAACCAGGTGCGCGTGTTCACTGCGTGGCGATGCCGAAACGCTGCAGCAGCGGGTCGGCCACGCCGGCCTGCGCAAAACCCCTGGCGCGCAGCAGGCACGAGTCGCAGCCGCCACAGGGCCGGCCGTCGTCGCCGGGGTCGTAGCAGCTGCTGGTGAGCGCGTAGTCGACGCCCAGGCGCTGCCCTTCCTGCACGATCTGCGCCTTGTTCATCTGCATCAGCGGGGCGTGGATCTTCAGCCGCGTGCGGCCCTCGACGCCGGCCTTCGTAGCCAGGTGGGCCAGCGCCTCGAAGGCGGCGATGTATTCGGGCCGGCAGTCCGGGTAGCCCGAGTAGTCGAGCGCGTTGACGCCGATGAAGATGTCGGCCGCGCCCAGCGTCTCGGCCCAGGCCAGCGCCAAGCTCAGAAACACCGTGTTGCGCGCCGGCACGTAGGTGATGGGCACGCCGTGGGCCATGTCGCCCGCCGAACGTCCCTTGGGCACGGCGATGTCGGCGGTGAGCGCCGAGCCGCCGAACTCGCGCAGGTTGATCTGCGCCACCACGTGCCTGGCCGCGCCCAGCGCCTGCGCGACATCGGCCGCGGCGCGCAGCTCGTGGCGGTGGCGCTGGCCGTAGTCGAAGCTCAGCGCGTAGGGTGTGTAGCCCTGGCCGTGCGCGATGGCCAGCACGGTGGTCGAGTCCAGGCCGCCGCTGAGCAGCACCACGGCGGGGCGGGGGCCCCGGGTGGCCCAGTTGACCATTTCCGGCTGCGGCATCTCGGGGTCTCCAGCGCTTCAGGGAAACCCCGCAGTCTAGCCGCGCAGGCCATGGCCAGGCGCCGTGCGGGCTGTCGGGCCCGCCGCGCTGGCCGGTCGCCGGCCCGGGCTCAGGGGCGGATGTAGGCGTAGCCCTCCTGCTGCCTGACCATCAGCTGCACCACGCCGGCAGCGACATAGCCGATCTTCGGCAGCATGTCTTCGCGCGTGACCTTCTGGTTGCGCATCGTGTTCTCGCAGGCCACCACCGAGACGCCCGAGGCCATCGCGTCGGTGACCCGGGCGCCGGCCGCCGAGTCGAGCTTCAGCATGCCGAGGCCCGGGCCGTAGGCCACGATTTCGATGGCCACCTTGTCCTTGCCCAGGTCTTGCTGCACGTTGCGCGCGTTGTTGAGGGCCAGGTTCCACTTCGCCGGGTCGGCGTCGCTGACCTGGAACACGACCTTGTGGGCCAGGTTGGCGGGGGCCGACTGCGCTTGCGCGCCGGCCATGGGCGCGAGCAACATCAGGCTCAGGGTGCTCAGGATCAGATGGCGTCTGGCGTTCATGCTTGTCTCCGGTCGTTTTGAGGGGGTGCGCCGTGATGCGGCGTCAGGCAGGTCCATGCAGCCGGACGGCCGCACGGTGGTGTAGACGGCGCAGCCCGCCCGCTTATTCCGTGCCGGCGTGGAATACATTCGCCAGCGCCCGCGTCTCAATCCTCAGATGAACCTCTTTCCACTCTTTGGCCGCCCGGCCGGCCTCGCGAAGCGCCTGGACGACAGCCGCACGGCGCTGTTCCGGCTGGCGTTGATGTGGTGCCACGACCGTGCGCTGGCCGACGACCTGACGCAAGAGGCGCTGACCAAGGCGCTGCAGCACGCCGACGCCCTGCGCGACACCGCCAAGCTGCGGCCCTGGCTTTTCGGCATCCTGGTCAACTGCTGGCGCGACCACCTGCGTGCGCGCCGCCCCACCGAAGACATCGACACCATCGAAGAACACTGGCTGGCCACCGAGGAGAGCTGCGAGCACGCCGCGATCCGGGCCCAGCTGGCCGGGCGCGTGCGCGCCGCGATCGCACGGCTGCCGGTGGCCCAGCGCGAGGTGCTGGCACTGGTGGACCTGGAGGAGTGCAGCTACGCCGAGGCGGCGCAGATTCTCGCCATCCCGATGGGCACCGTGATGAGCCGGCTGTGCCGCGGCCGCGCCGCCCTGCGTGGCCTGCTGCACGACACCCACACCGGCGCGGCGGCGCCGGCGCCGACCTTGAGGAGCGTGAAATGACAGCGCCGTCGCAACGGCTTGAAGAGTTCCTGGCGATGCTGATCGACGGCGAGCTGCAGGCCGCCGACGCCGCGAGCCTGTTCGAGCAGCTGCAAGCCGATGCAGCGCTGCGCGAGAGGCTGGGCCAGCTGTGGCTGGACAAGGCCCGGGTGCGCCACGCCTATGCCGGCGTCGAGGCGCCGCCTCGTCCATCGGTCTCGGCAGACCCGCGCGCAACGCCGGCGGCGCGGCGCTGGCGGCCGGCGGCAGGCGCTTTCGCGGCGCTGGCCTGCGGCGTCGTCGTGGGCTTTGCGGTGCAAGAGCGCGCCGCGGCGCCGGGCGCTGACGCGACGCCGCTGGCCGGGCACACCGCAGCGGCGCCGCAGGGCGGTGCCGGCCGCGTCATCCTGCACGTGAGCGCGGGCCAGCCGCTGGCCGGGCTGGCGGTGCTCGAGCGTGCCGAAGGCATCCTCGAGGCGGCGCGCAGCGCCGGGCGCCAGGTGTCGGTGGAGGTCGTGGCCAACAGCGAAGGCCTGGACCTGCTGCGTGAAGGCGTCTCGGCCCATGCGGCCCGCATCGCCAGCCTGCGCGCCACCTACCCGGGCCTGTCGCTGGTGGCCTGCGGCCAGACCGCCCAGCGCCTGCGCGAGGGCGGCACCGAGGTGCGCCTGCTGCCGGGCACGCGCACGGCGAGCTCGGCGCTGGACGAGATCGTGCTGCGCATGCAGCAGGGCTGGGCTTACGTGAGGGTGTGAGCTGGGGCGGGCGCATCGGGTACGCTTGCCGGCGTTCACCCCCTGGAGCAGGTCATGAGCCGGCACCACACGCAACTGATCCGCGCGATCTTCCACGACCCACCCCCGCACAACCTGCACTGGCGCGACGTCGAGGCGCTGCTCAGGCACGTGGGGGCCACGCTCGAACCGATCACCGGCGCACGCTTGCGCGTCACGCTGGGCCGTGTGGAAGACGTGCTGCACCGCCCGCACGGCGACGAGGTGGAACGCCAAGGGGTGCTGCACGTACGCACCTTCCTCGGCCGCGCCGGCGTGACGCCGGCGGCCTACGAGCACACGGGCGAGAAGCCGGCGTCGGGCGGCGGTCAGGGCTGAGAGCGCGAGAGTCTTTCGTTCATGCCCGAAAAACTCTCACGCCCTGAGCCGGACTTGGGGCGGGCGCGATGCCACCGGTGTGATGGCGTTGATCCCGCCAGCCGGCCGATGTCGATGATCTTGCCTGGCTGGGGCCAGGCGCGGACAGGTACGCAGGGGGCCGCACGGCTGGGGCCCTGCAGTCCTCGATGCCGATCGACCCCAGGTCGCGGAAGGTCGCCCCGCAGAAGCCCAGGTCTCGGGTCGGATCCTGCTCACTTCCTTTTGGGGCAACGACTCCCATGCCTTGCCGTGCGCGGGTCAGCAGCACTCGGTAGGCGTTTTTCAGGTGCAGCCGACGGTCGGCCTTGTAGATGTTCTGCCGACGGCTGCCCCGGTGCCGCCGCGATTCGACGATCAGATCGTCTTCAGGAACTCGAGCAGTTGCCGCTTTTCACGGGCAGGCAGCGCCTCGAATTCTCAGCGTGCGGCGGCCGCGGTGCCTTCGTGCTGGATGATCGCCTCGGTCACCGACTTGGCCCTGCCGTCGTGCAGCAGCGCAGTGCGGGCGCGCAGGCCCCACAGTGGCGCCGTGCGCATCTCGCGCCTCTTGGCGTCGCCCTGCTCGATGCCGTCGCCCAGGCTGCCCCTGGCCGCAAGCAGCAGGAAGCCCAAGAGACGTCAGTGTGGTTCGCAAGTGTGGAGCCATTGTGGGCAGCGCATGGCTGCCGCCGGCGAAGGCCGGTGCAGGTGGCGCTTCCGGCCCATCTGAGGCACAGGGCGCGTCGCGTCCGCCACCCCCGCCCGGCAGCGCCGGAGGGATATCAGGCGGCAGCAAGACTTCGAGCTACGACGAGGCCGACACCCACTAGTACTATGACACGTAAGTAACGGAACATGAGTACACTCTCC
>PNKD01000037.1 GCA_013822265.1 Leptothrix sp. (in: b-proteobacteria) | reverse complement strand
AACTTGCTGAAATCGGGCTTGCGCTTCTGGAAGAAGGCCTGGAAGGCCTCCATGGCCTCGGGGCTGCGCAGGCGCTTGGCGAAGATCTCGCCCTCGGTGGCGATGATCTCCAACAACAGCTTGTGCTGCGGCGCGCGCATCAACTGCTTGGATTCGCGCACCGCGCCCGGCGGCAGCGCATTGAAGCGCTCGGCCACGCGGCGCGCGTGGTTGACGACCTCGCCCGCCGGCAGCACCGCATTGGCGATGCCGCACTCCACCGCCTGTTCGCCCGTGAAGGGGTCGCCCAGCAGCAGCTTCTCGGCGGCGCGGCGGTGGCCCATCAGCTGCGGCACGATCAGGCTGCTGCCGAACTCGGGCACCAGGCCCAGGCCGACGAAGGGCATGGCCAGCCGCGCCTCGTCGCTGACGAAGACGAAGTCGCAGTGCAGCAGCATCGTCGTGCCTATGCCGACCGCCGCCCCGGTGACGGCGGCCACCACGGGCTTGTCGCAGTCGAGCAGCGCGCGCATGAACAGGAACACCGGCGAGTCCAGCGCATCACTGCCCTGGCCGGGCGCGCGCTGCATGAAGTCCTCGAGGTCGTTGCCCGAGGTGAAGACCCCCGGCTGACCGGTGATCAGCACGGCGCGCACCGCCGGGTCGGCCTTGGCAGCGTGCAGCGCATCGCTCATGGCCTGGTACATGGCCACGGTGAGCGCGTTCTTCTTCTCGGGCCGCGCGATCTCTATCGTGGCCACGCCGTTGAGGGTGGCGGTCTTGATGCTCATGGTCTGTCTCCTGGGTCGAACCCATCGGGCCTGGTGGTGGGCCAAGTCAAGGCCAGTCGCGGAACCGGCTCCGCCGGGCCGCTGACTGAGCCCCCTTGGGGGTGGCGAAGGCGCGAAGCGACAAGCCTGCGGGCCCCTGTCAGAGGGCTTCGATGATGCCGGCGGCACCCTGGCCCATGCCCACGCACATCGTCACCATGCCGTACTTCAGCTTGTGGCGGCGCAGCGCGTGCACCACGGTGGCGGCGCGGATGGCGCCCGTGGCACCCAGCGGGTGGCCCAGCGCGATGGCGCCGCCCATGGGGTTGACCTTGGCGGCGTCGAGCTCCAGCGTGCGCATCACTGCCAGCGACTGCGCGGCAAAGGCTTCGTTGAGATCGATCCAGCCCATGTCGGCGAGCGTGAGCCCGGCGTACTTCAGCGCCGCGGGGATGGCCTCGATCGGGCCTATGCCCATGATCTCGGGCGCCACGCCGCGTGCCGCGTAGCTGACGAAACGCGCCAGCGGCTTGAGACCGAACTGCTTGACGGCACGCTCGCTGGCCAGGATCAGCGCGCCGGCGCCGTCGCTGGTCTGGCTGCTGTTGCCGGCGGTCACGCTGCCCTTGGCCGCGAACACCGGGCGCAGCTTGGCCAGCCCTTCCAGGCTGGTGTCGGGGCGCGCGCCTTCGTCGAGGTTGACGCTGCGCGTCTTGGCAACGGTCACGCCGGTGGCCAGGTCGGGAAACCGATCGACGACTTCGACGGCCGTCATCTCGTCGGCGAACTCGCCCGCGGCCATGGCCTTCAGCGCACGCTGGTGCGAGGCCAGCGCAAAGGCGTCCTGGTCCTCGCGGCTGACCTTCCACTGCGTGGCCACCTTCTCGGCCGTCAACCCCATGCCGTAGGCGATGCCGACGTTCTCGTCGCGCGCAAACACCTCGGGGTTGAACGAGGGCTTGTTGCCGCCCATGGGCACCATGCTCATGCTCTCGGCGCCGCCGGCGATCATCACGTCGGCCTCGCCGACGCGGATGCGGTCGGCCGCCATCTGCAGTGCCGTCAGGCCGCTGGCGCAGAAGCGGTTGACGGTGACGCCGCCCACACCGTGCGGCAGGCCGGCCAGCACCATGGCGGCCCGCGCCATGTTCATGCCCTGCTCGCCCTCGGGGAAGCTGCAACCGATGATCGCGTCTTCGATGGCCTTGGGGTCCAGCGTCGGCACCTGGGCCAGCGCACTGCGCACGGCGGCCACCAGCAGATCGTCGGGCCGCGTGTTGCGGAAATAGCCGCGCCCGCTGCGGCCGATGGGGGTGCGCGTGGCCGCGACGATGTAGGCGTCTTGAACTTGCTTCATGTCGAAAACTCCGTTGTCTTTACCAAGTGGCCGCCGCGGAACCGGCACTGCCGGGCCGCTGGCGGCGCCCCCTCGAGGGGGAGCGCCGCAGGCGCTTCGGGGGTGGTCAATTCCTAACCGGCTTGCCGGTCTGCAGCATGCCCATGATTCGCTCTTGGGACTTGGGGTGTTCCAGCAGGCTGCAGAAGCGCTCGCGCTCCATCGCCATCAGGTATTCCTCGGTCACCAGGCTGCCGGCATCGACGTCGCCGCCGCAAACCACCTCGGCGATCAGCGTGCTGACGTGGAAGTCGTGCGCGCTGATGAAGCCGCCGTCACGCATGTTGGCCAGCTGCCCCTTGATGGTGGCGATGGCCGAGCGGCCGGCCACCGGGAACAGCGCCCGCGGCGGCGGGCGGTAGCCGCTGTCGGCCATCGCCCTGGCCTGCGTCAGCGCCACGAACAGCAGCTCGTCCTTGTGCGGCACGATGATGTCGCTGTCCAGCAGGTAGCCGAGCTTCTTCGACTCGATGGCGCTGGTGCCCACCTTGGCCATCGCGGCGCTGGTGAAGCCGTCGCTGGCGAACTTCATGATGTCGACGTTGGCCAGATTGGTCGCGCCCGGTGGCGTCGCCATCTCCGCGGCACGGCGCGCGATGTAGGCCAGGCCGCCGCCGCCGGGGATCAGGCCCACGCCCACTTCCACCAGACCGATGTAGGTTTCCATCGCCGCGACCCGGCGCGCGCAATGCACGGCGATCTCGCAGCCGCCGCCGAGCGCGATGCCGCGCATCGCGGCGATCACCGGCACCTGCGCATAACGGATGCGCAGCATGGCGTCCTGCAGCTTCTTCTCCTCGGGCTTGATGCCCTTGGCGCCCGACTTCATGAAGATGGGCATCATCGATTCGAGGTTGGCGCCGGCCGAGAAGACGTCGTCGGGCGACCAGATCACCAGGCCCTTGTAGCCGGCCTCGGCCAGCTCGACGGCCTTGAGCAGGCCCTCGGTGACGGTGGCGCTGATGAGGTGCAGCTTGCAGGTGATGCTGGCGATCAGCACCTCGCCGTCCAGCGTCCAGACACGCACCTCGTCGTTGCGGAAGACCTCGGTGCCGCTCTTCAGCACCTCGGGCGCGCCGGCGCCGTAGACGCTTTCGGGGAAGTGCTGGCGCTTGTAGACGGGCAGCGTGCTGCGCGGCACGAAGGCCTTGCGCGACGGGCTCCAGCTGCCCGCAGCGGTGTGCACGCCCGCATTCGCAGCGACCGGGCCGTCGAACACCCACGCCGGCAGCGGCGCGCTGCTCAGCGCCTTGCCGGCCTCGATGTCTGCCTTGACCCAGCCGGCCACCTGCTGCCAACCGGCTTCCTGCCACAGCTCGAAGGGGCCCTGCTTCATGCCGAAGCCCCAGCGCATCGCGAAGTCGATGTCGCGCGCGGTGTCGGCGATGTCTTCCAGGTGCACGGCGGCGTAGTGGAAGGCGTCGCGCAGGATGGCCCACAGGAACTGGGCCTGCGGGTTGGTCGATTCACGCAGCAGCTTCAGCCGTTCGGCAGCAGGCTTCTTGAGCATGCGCTCGACGATGGGCTCGGCCTTGCCGCCCGCCGGCACGTAGTCGGCCGAAGTTCCCAAACCCGCGGGGTCCAGCCGCAGGATGTCCTTGCCCACCTTCTTGAAGAAGCCCGCGCCGGCCTTCTGGCCCAGCGCGCCCTTGTCGATCAGCGCCTTCAGCACCGGCGGCGTGGCGTAGCTCGGGAAGAAGGGGTCGTCGGCCAGGTTGTCCTGCAGCGTCCTGATGACGTGGGCCATGGTGTCCAGGCCCACCACGTCGGCGGTGCGGAAGGTGCCGCTGCTGGCGCGGCCCAGCTTCTTGCCGGTGAGGTCGTCGACGACGTCATAACTCAGGCCGTAGGTCTCGGCCTCCTTCATCGTGGCCAGCATGCCGGCGATGCCGACGCGGTTGGCGACGAAGTTGGGCGTGTCCTTGGCGCGCACCACGCTCTTGCCCAGCGCGGTGGTGACGAAGGCCTCGAGCTCGTCGAGCACGTCGGGCTGCGTCGCCGGCGTGTTGATCAACTCCACCAGCGCCATGTAGCGCGGCGGGTTGAAGAAGTGGATGCCGCAGAAGCGCGGCTTGATGCTGTCGGGCAGCACCTCGCTCAGCTTGGTGATCGACAGCCCCGAGGTGTTGCTGGCGACGATGGCATGCGGCGCCAGGCTGCCGGCGATCTTCTGGTACAGGTCCAGCTTCCAGTCCATGCGCTCGGCGATGGCCTCGATGACGAGGTCGCATTCACCCAGCAGCGCCAGGTGCTCCTCGTAGTTGGCCTGCTGGATGCGCGAGGCATCTTCGGGCACGCCCAGCGGCGCCGGCTTGAGCTTCTTCAGGCCCTCGACGGCCTTGGTGACGATGCCGTTCTTCGGACCCTCCTTTGCGGGCAGATCGAACAGCACCACCGGCACCTTGCAGTTGACGAGGTGGGCGGCAATCTGCGCGCCCATGACGCCGGCGCCCAGCACGGCGACCTTGCGGACTTGGAATCTGTTCACGTTGGCTCCTGGCTTGTAAGTGAGACGGCCCGCCGCCACGGCGCGCGGGTCGGGGTTCGTCGGTTCAGAACAGTGCTTCGTCCATCGCCATCAGCGGTGCCACGCCGCTGCGCGCGCTGCGGATCAGGCCGGCCGTCTCGGGCAGCAGCTTGGCGAAGTAGAAGCGCGCAGTGTGCAGCTTGGCGGTGTAGAAGGGGTCGCCGCTGTCCTTCTTCGCCAGCGCCACCTTGGCCATGCGGGCCCAGAAGTAGGCGAACACGAGGTGGCCGCAGATGCGCAGGTAGTCCACCGCCGCACCGCCCACCTCGTCGGCGTTGCCGAAGGCCTTCATGCCGAGCTCGCTGGTCAGCTTGGTGACCTTGTCGCCCAGGTCGGCCAGCGGGTTGACGAACTCCTGCATCGCCTCGTCGGTGCCCTCGTCCTCGACGAAGTCGCGGATGTGCTGGCCGAAGGCCTTGAGCCGCGCACCGTTGTCGCCCAGCACCTTGCGGCCCAGCAGGTCCAACGCCTGGATGGTGTTGGTGCCCTCGTAGATCATGTTGATGCGGGCGTCGCGCACATGCTGCTCGACACCCCATTCCTTGATGTAGCCGTGGCCGCCGAAGACCTGCATGCAGTGGCTGGTGGCGATCCAGGCGTTATCGGTGAGGAAGGCCTTGACGATGGGCGTCAGCAGCGCCACTTCGTCGGCGCAGGCCTTGCGCACGTCCTCGTCGTCGCTGCTCAGTTCCTTGTCGATGAGCAGCGCGATGTAGACGGCCAGCGCGCGGCCGCCCTCGGCGTAGGCCCGCGCGGTGAGCAGCATCTTGCGCACGTCGGGGTGCACGATGATGGTGTCGGCCGGCTGGTCGGGCTGCTTGGGGCCGCTCAGGCTGCGCATCTGCCGGCGGTCCTTCGCGTAGGCCACGGCGTTCTGGTAGGCCACCTCGGTCAGGCCCAGGCCCTGGTTGCCCACGCCCAGGCGCGCGGCGTTCATCATCACGAACATCGCCGCCAGGCCCTTGTGCGGCTGGCCCACGAGCGTGCCTTCGGCGCCGTCGAGCATGATCTGGCAGGTGGCGCTGCCGTTGATGCCCATCTTGTGCTCGAGCGCGCTGCAGAAGACCGGGTTGCGCACGCCCAGGCTGCCGTCGGCGCCGGCCTTGAACTTGGGCACCACGAACAGGCTGATGCCCTTGCTGCCCTCGGGCGCGTCGGGCAGGCGGGCCAGCACCAGGTGCACGATGTTGGCGGCCAGGTCGTGCTCGCCGGCGCTGATGAAGATCTTCTGGCCGGTCAGCGTGCAGGTGCCCTCGGGCGCGCCCAGCACCGGCTCGGCCTTGGTGCGCAGCAGCCCGAGGTCGGTACCGCAATGCGGCTCGGTCAGGCACATCGTGCCCGTCCACTCGCCGCTGCTCAGGCGCGGCAGGTAGAGCGCCTTCTGCGCGTCGGTGCCGTGGGCGTGCAGGCATTCGTAGGCGCCGTGCGACAGGCCCGGGTACATCGTCCAGGCCTGGTTGGCCGAGTTCAGCATCTCGTACAGGCACTGGTTGACGACCAGCGGCAGGCCCTGGCCGCCGTAGGCGGGGTCGGTGCTCAATGCCGGCCAGCCGCCCTGCACGTACTGCTCGTAGGCCGCCTTGAAGCCCTGCGGCGGCGTCACCTCGTGCGTGGCCTTGTCGAGCGTGCAGCCCTCGCGGTCGCCGCTGATGTTGAGCGGAAACACGACCTCGGCGGCGAACTTGCCGCCTTCCTCGATCACGGCGTTGATGGTGTCGGCGTCGATCTCGGCGTGGCGCGGCAGTTGCTTCAGCTCGTCGCCGACCTGAAGCAGTTCATGGAGCACGAACTGCATGTCGCGCAGGGGCGGGTTGTAGACGGGCATGGTGGGCTCCTGGATTGAAGGGGCGGGATGACGATGTTCAGCGCCGCTGGCGCCTGGTGGGCTGAGTCGTGGGCCGAGTGGCGGGCGGGGCGGTGGTCGGATTCGTGGGCCTGCGCCGCGACGCCGCCCCGGCGGCCGCGGGCGCGCTGCCGGCGTAATTGGCCAGCACACGCTCGAAGCCGGCGCGCGCACGGTCGGGCGCCCCGGGCGTGCGCAGGAAGCGTGCGTCGTGATGCAGGGCCAGGATGAGCCCGTGCAGCTCGAACAGCATCTGCATGGGCTCGGTGTCGGCGCGCAACTGGCCTTCGGCCATCGCCATGCGGATGGCACGCTCCAGCGCCGCGTGCCACGCACGCACCATCGCCACCAGCGCATCGCGCACCGGCCCCGGCCGGTCGTCGAACTCCACCGCACCGCTGATGTAGATGCAGCCCGAGTCGAGTTCCACCGAGACGCGGCGGATCCAGCGCTCGAACAGCGCGCGCAGGCGCGGCAGGCCGCGCGGCTCGCGGATGGCCGGGAAGAACACTTCTTCCTCGAAGCGCGCGTGGTATTCGCGGATGACCGAGATCTGCAGTTCCTCGCGCGAGCCGAAGTGCGCGAACACGCCCGACTTGCTCATCTGCGTGACCTCGGCCAGTGCACCTATCGACAGGCCCTCGATGCCCATGTGCGAGGCCAGGCCGAGGGCCGCGTCGAGGATCACCGCGCGCGTCTGCTGCCCCTTGAGCAAGGCGCGGGCGCCATGGCGGGGTGCGTCGACGGCGGTGTTCTCGGGAGCGACGGGCATGCGGCGGATCAGAAATCGAACGATCGTTCTATTCTGCAGGCACAGGCCACCCCGTAAGGGTGAAGTAAGCACAATTTTTAGGGTCAAACTCCTAGAACCGGCGGCCGTGGTGCCGCGCTGAGGGCCCGCAGCGAGCTCGAAGGCCGCGCCGGCGCGGCGTCGCGCAGCTCGAGCCGGAGATACGCTACGCTAACGGCATGGACGTGCTGCAGCTCGATATCTCGGGCCGCCCTCAAGCGTGGATCAGCCCACGCGAAGCGGCGGTGCTGTACGCCGCCGACGCCGTGGCCTGGACGCTGGGTTTGGCCTTCCACGTGCTGCGCGGCGGCATACAGCGCGCCACGGGCCTGCAGTCGCGCATCGAGGTGCATCCCATCGTCGCGGTGCGCGGCGCCGTGCCCAGCCGCGCCTGGCGGCAGACGCCGGCGCTGTCCAACCCCAAGCTGTTTGTACGCGACCGCGGTGTCTGCGCCTATTGCGGCCACTGCTTCCACTTCGACGACCTGACGCGCGAGCACATCGTGCCCGTCTCGCGCGGCGGCAGCGACAGCTGGATGAACTGCATCACCGCCTGCCGCACCTGCAACGGCCACAAGGGCAACCGCCTGCCCGAAGAGGCGCACATGACGCTGCTCTACCTGCCCTACGTGCCCAGCCTGCACGAGGACATGATCCTGCGCGGCCGGCGCATCGTGGCCGACCAGATGGACTTCCTGCTGGCCAGCGTGCCGAGAAGCTCACGCCTGCACGGCTGAGGCGCCCGAACGCGGCGCAGCCGTTCGGTCGACAATGCCGCGGTCCGCCGCCGGGCGCTGGAACTTCCTTCGATGTCGAGGGGTCCACCAGCCGGGCCGGCAGCACCGAAGACGTGTCGTCCCGGTGGTTCGGCCCCTTCCCGGAGAACTTCATGCAATCCCTGTTCGTCCGCAGCACCTTGGTTGCTGCCGTGCTGGCGCTGGCCGCCTGCACCACCACCAGCCCCGACGTCGTCAGCCGCAACGAGGCCCAGCGCCTGTCCACCGTGGTTGACGCCGTGGTGCTGAGCACGCGCCCGGTGGTGGTCGACGGTCAGCAAAGCGGCGTCGGCGCCGCCGCCGGCGGCATCGCCGGCGGCATGGCCGGCTCCAGCGTCGGTGGCAGCCGCGAGGCCGTCGTGGTCGGCGTCATCGGCGCCGTGGTCGGTGGCGTCATCGGCAACGCCGTCGAGCGCAGCACCACGCGCGAAGAGGCCGTCGAGATCCTGCTGCAGCTGAAGAACGGCGACCGCCGCTCGGTGGTGCAGGCCAAGGCCGCCGAGACCCTGAACCCGGGCGACGCGGTGATCCTGGTCACCACCGGCGGCCGCGTGCGCGTGATGAAGGCGCCAGCGGTGGGCGAGCCCGCCGCGACGCCCCCTCGCTACTAGGCCGGGTGGCCGGGGCGCCCTGTGCCCCGGCGGCGATCAGGAGTCGCCGGTGTTGTCCTTCCACGTCACGGCGAGCTTGTCGCCGGCCTTGCCATCGGCGAAGCAGAACCACGGTAAGGGGCCCCGCGAGACCGAGACGCTCGACTTCGTACTCAGCACCGTGCGCGTGCCGTTCAGCACGGCGCTGATCTCGGCGATGCCGGGGGCGCCGGCACGCGCTGGTCGGCGGCGTTCGCGCGTGCGCCCGACGCCATCGGGTAGGTAATAAGAGCGCACACGTCGGCCTGGCCGTCGGCGAACTTGGATCGGATGCGCGCTGGGACGACCCGCGGGCTGCACTCTTGACTCGCCTGTGAGGTGGTGAGGGGCATTCGCGGGTCGGTGAGGCTGCCGTCAACCGCCGCAGCCACCCAGGGTGGCCTTGGCTTCCCTGCTCGACGAGTACCAGCGGTCGCCGACCTTGACCAGCGCCCAGACCTTGGTGAACTGGCCCGTCTTCGAGCGCATCTGCGCGAAGCCGTCGCTGCCCGCGAGGCTCGAGAGGCTCGCGAAGCTGGCCACCAGCGGCGCCGGGTCCTTCTCGACGAGCAGGTAGCGGGGGGATCGGGCTTCTCCTTGAGGTCGGTTTCGCCTCGTCTGCGGGCATGGCACTGCCCGTCACGGCCGCCGCGAGTCGGCCGGGGTGGATGGGGTTCGGTGGGTGGGTGGAAGCGGGCGCGGCGCGCGCGTCAGCCGAACTCGTCGATCGTGTGGCGCAGGCCTTCGCGCAGTGTCGGCTTGGCTTCCTGCGCTTCGGACACGCGCTGGCAGACACTGCGGCGCATCGCGATGAGCGGCGGGTCGGACAGCAACGCGAAGTGGCGCACCACCGCGTCGAAGACAGTCTTCGTTTCTTCCATGCAAACCTCTGCGGCCGCGCAGCGCAGATCGTCATGGGCCGCGCGGCATTTGCGGCCTGGCGCATACGCGCGTAGGCGCAAACCCTCGAGCAGGGTTTGTTCTCGATCAATATCATTGCATGTAGATATCCAGATAAACGAGCACGCCCCGCGATGACCGACCCCCGCACCACCACACGCCGCACCTGGCTGCAACGCAGCGCCGCCCTGGGGCTGGGCCTGGGGCTGCTCTCGCCGCCTGTGCAGCAACTGGCGCGCGCCGCCGATGACTTCATCCGTGGCCCCGACGTGCCGGACCAGCCTCTCATGCGCCTGAGCCCGCGCGTGGCGATGGTCTACGCGGAAGACGGTTTTCCGACCCCCGAGAACCTCGGCATGATGGCCAACATCGTGTTCGTGCTGACCAGCGCGGGCGTGGTCGTCGTGGACACTGGCGCGTCCAAGCAGATCGGCGAGATGGCCGTGCGGCGCCTGCGCACGCTGACCGCGCAGCCGGTGGTGGCGCTGATCAACACCCACTACCACGGCGACCACTTCCTGGGCAACGAGGCCTTCGTGCAGGCCTTCGGGCCGGCACTGCCGATCTACGCCCACCCGGGCACGCGCGCGCGCATCGCCGGCACGGCCGGCAGCCTGTGGCACTCGCTGATGGAGCGCTGGACCAACGGCGCCACGCTGGGCACGCAGGTCGTGGTGCCCAACCGCGAGGCTGGCCACGGCACCGCGCTGCGCGTGGGTGACACCACGCTGCGCCTGCACCACCACGGCGTGGCGCACACCGAGGCCGACCTGTGCGTCGAGATCGTGGAGGACGGCGTGGTCTGCGTCGGCGACGTGGCGATGAACGGCCGCATCGCGAACATGGACGACGGCAGCTACCTGGGCACGCTGCGATGCTTGGACGCCCTCGAGCGCGACACCAAGGCCAGGCTTTGGGTACCCGGCCACGGCCGCGCCAGCGCCACGCTGCTGGCCGAACAGCGCGAACTGTTCGAGGGCATCTACCGCGGCGCCGAGGCCGCGGTGAAGGCCGGCGAGTCGCCCGACCAGGCAACTGCCAGAGTGCTGGCCGACCCGCGCGTGGCGCGCCATGCGGCGTCGACGCAGGGCTGGGACAGCAACATCGGCAAGTACATCAGCCTGGCCTACCTGGAGGCCGAGAAGGAGGCCTTCTAGGGCCGCGCTGCGCCGATGGCGGGTTCTGGCACGTGTGTCAGGCGCGCGCTTCAGCGCGGCCCGGTGCGCAGCAGTCGGTCGGAAGCGGGCACGGCATCGTTGCCGTCGAGTTCCATCGCCACCTGCGTGCACACGGCCCGGCACAAGGTGGCCACGCGCTCGCTCTGCAGGCGGTAATAGATCTGCGTGCCTTCGCGGCGCCGCCCGAGCACGCCGGCCCGGTAGAGCGTGGCCAGGTGCTGCGACATGTTGGGCTGCGTGGTGTCGATCTGCGCCAGCAGGTCAGACACGTTGCGCTCGCCGTTGCACACCGCGCTGATGATCTTCAGACGCACCGGCGTCGACAACAGGCCGAACAGTTCGGCAGCCGTCTCGAAGACCGAATTCTCGTCATCACGCTCGTCGGCCACTGCACCCTCTCGCAATCGTCTCGGTGGATCACTGTATCAGCAAGCGCCGATGCGCAGGCGCCTGCCTGCGGCTTACTTGAAGCGGTAATGGTCGCGGTTCAGCACCGCCGAGATGGATGTCACTTCGTCAGGGAAGAGAGTGAGGTTGAGTTCGAGGTTGCACTGCTCGACCATGCCGCGCAACGCGCCCGGCGTGTTGACACGGCCGCGCGGGCGGTAGATCGCCGACCCGTCGCCGCCGAACTTGCGCACATGGCACTCGCCGCACTTGTGCTCGCGGATGAGCTTTTCGCCAGCCGCGATGTCCGCCTCGCGGAACAGCGTGGCCGCCGTGCCGGGCGCATCGGCCGCACCTGACGGCGACACGGCGGCGAACATCGCCGCCGCCAGCGCCGCGGCCGCCCGGTGGCGACGACAGGCGCCTGTCACGGCAGCCGCCTCTTACTTGGCCCCGCCCAGAATCCAGGCGGCCAGGGTCTTGGCGTCGGCATCGCTCAGCGCCGCCTGCGCCGGCATCGGCACCGGGCCCCACTTGCCGGCGCCGCCGGCCTTGATGCTGGCTGCCACGGCATCGACGGCGTCCTTCTGGCCCGCGTACTTCTTGGCTACGTCCTGGTAGGCCGGGCCGAGGATCTTCTTGTCGGCGGCGTGGCAGGCCGTGCAGGCGTTTTTCTGCGCCAGCGCCAGGTTGGCGTGAGCCGGCAGGCCGATCACGGCGACAACGGCCGTGATCACGAGGGCGGGGAAATTCATCGGAGCTCCTGAAGGGGCGGACAAGGGACGCGCGCAACGGCGCACATTGAATAAGCACGCGATGATATTCGCGAACGCGAGTGCCGTCGCCCAGGGAAACCCCGCGGGCGACCGTGGTTTGTGCGAATCACCCGGGCACCGACGGCGCGGCCAGGGCGTGCGGCGACAATCGCGGCATGGACGATGTCGATCTCGACGGCTTGGCAGCGCAGGTGCTCTGGGGCTCTTTCGCGCTGTCGCTGGTGTTCGGCGCGGTGGCGCAGCGCACGCGCTTTTGCACCATGGGCGCCATCGCCGACGTCGTGAGCATCGGCGACTGGGAGCGCGCCCGCATGTGGGCGCTGGCCATCGCCGTGGCCGTGCTGGGCTTCAACGCCATGGTGGCCCTGGGCTGGATCGAGGCGCGCCATTCGATCTACGCGGCGCCGCGGCTGCTGTGGCTGTCGTCGCTGGTGGGCGGCGCGCTGTTCGGCTTCGGCATGGTGCTGGCCTCGGGTTGCGGCAGCAAGAACCTGGTGCGCCTGGGCGGCGGCAACCTGAAATCGCTGGTCGTTCTGGGCACGCTGGGCTTGACGGCGTTTGCCACCCTGCGCGGCCTGACCGCGGTGCTGCGCGTGGGCACGGTCGAGCGCGTCTACGTCGACCTGCCGCTGGGGCAGGACCTGCCCACGCTGCTGGGTGCAGCCCTCGGCATCGGCACCCCGGCAGCGGCGGCCGGCCTGGGCTTGCTGGTGGCCGCGGCGCTGGTGGCGTGGGTGCTGGCGCGGCCGGAAGGCCGCCACGCCGACGTGCTGTGGGGCGGCATCGGCATCGGCGCCGTGGTGGCCGCGACCTGGTGGGTGTCGGGGCGCCTGGGCTACCTGCCCGAAGATCCGAACACGCTGGAGCCGACCTTCCTGGCGACGAATTCGCGGCGCATGGAGTCGTTGAGCATGGTGGCGCCGGTGGCCTACGCACTGGACTGGGTGATGTTCTTCAGCGACCAGACCAAACTGCTGACGCTGGGCATCGTCACCGTGGTCGGCGTGGCCCTGGGTGCCGCGGCCATGGCGCTGGCCGACGGCAGCTTCCGCTGGGAAGGCTTCGGCGGCGTCGAAGACCTGGCCAACCACCTGGTCGGCGCCGCCTGCATGGGCGTGGGCGGCGTGGTGGCACTGGGCTGCACCGTGGGGCAGGGCCTGTCGGGGGTGTCGACACTGTCGCTGGGCAGCCTGCTGGCGTTGGCGGCGATCCTGGCCGGTGCCGTGGCCGCGCTTCGCTACCAGTCCTGGCGCATGGATCGCATGGCCTGACGGACAGGCATCGGCATGAACGCTGCCGCGGGGCTCAGCGCGCGGCCACCAGGGCCAAGCGGCCGAGTTCCATCACGTCGGCCTCGGCCATCTCGCCGGGAATGCACTGCAGCAGCCGGCCATCGGCCCCCACGGTGCAGGTCATGGGGATGACGCGGCGCGACGTGAAGCGCAGGCGCAGCAGGCCGCCGTCGAGCGCCACCGGGAAGCCGTAGCCGTGGCGGCGCAGATACAGCTGCACGGCGGCCGGGTCGCGGTCGAGTGCAACGCTCAGCACACGCAGCCGTGCCGGGTCCAGCGTGCGGTGCAGCTTCTCGATGTGGGCGTTGTGGCGCAGGCAGAAGGCACAGTAGGTGGCCCAGAACACCACCACCACCGGCACGCCCTGCCACGCGGCCGGGTCGATGCCGCGGCCATCGGGCGCCACCAGCGCCGGCCATTCGATGAGCGAGCCAGGCTGCGGCGCGCCGGCCGCCGTGCCGGCGCCCGTGATTCCCGCCGTGGCCGCCACGGTCGCGGCCGTGCCCGGCAGAGCCCGCAGCCAGCGGCGTCGCGTCCAGCCCGCCGGCGGCCTCGGATCGCCCTTCACCGCGCCTGGTGCTCCATCAGCAGGTAGGTGTTGTAGGCGTTGATGCGGTTGGCGGCGCGAAACAGCGGCAGCGCCTCGAAGGCGCTCCAGTCGGCTTGGGCGTAGGCCTCCTCGAAGGGCTCGAGATTGGCCGCTGCCTCGCCCATGCTCTTGCGCAGGTAGGCCAGGTAGTTGCGCGTCATCTCCAGGTCGGGCAGCGGGTTGCGGGAGACCGGGCCATGGCCCGGCACGATGAGCGCGGGCTTCAGCGCGATCAACCCGCTCAAGGCGTCCATCCATCCCCGGCTGTCGGCCTGGCCGACGAAGGGGATGCGGCCGCGGAACACCAGGTCGCCGGCAAACAGCACTTCGGCGCGCTCGGCGTGGATCACCATATCCTCGGGCGTGTGCGCCGGCCCGGCATGGCGCAGGTGCAGGCGCTCGCCGCCGAGCTCGATCACGGTGTCGGCGGTGATCCAGCGGTCGGCCGGCACCAGCCGGGTCTTCTCGTCGACCCACGGGAAGAATTCCTCCCGGCTGGCCTCGAGGCGACGCTGCGCGGTGTCGGAGTTCAGGTACTCACGGCTGTTTTGGTGGGCAACGATCGTGGCGCCGGCATCCCTGAAGGTCTGCAGGCCATAGATGTGGTCGGCGTGGTAGTGGGTGACGATGACGTAGCGCACCGGCTGCAGCGTGATCCGGCGGATGACCTGCAGCAGTTCTTCGGCCAGCGGCGGCGAGCCCAGGGCATCGATCACCACCACGCCATCGTTGGTGACGATGAAGGCCGCGTTCGAGATGAAGTTGCGGTTGGCCGACGAGCCCAATGCGGCCTCGCCCTGGACGAACCACACGCCAGGCGCCACCGCCTGCGCCTGCATCGGCTCGGCGCCCCGTGCCGCCGGGGCCAGGCCCAGCAGCATCATGGCCAGCGCGGCCGCACGCCTGGCCCAGGCGGTGCCGCAGCGCGCCACAAGGGCCGAGATGTAGGGATTACGCTTGATGTGCATGCACGAATATACGCGCAGTATTCTCGTTGGCGCCGCGGCCCGCTCCGCGGACGACGAAATGTCCCTACCCAGCTGCAGGAGACCCCACGCATGAATCTCTGGACGAAAGCCGCGGCGCTGGCCGCCCTGGCCGGCCCCGCGCTCGTGATGGCGCAAGACGCCCAGCTGGGTCGCAACCTGGCAGCCACCTGCGCCAACTGCCACGGCACCAACGGCCAAGCCGTCGGCGACATGAAACCACTGGCCGGCGTTTCGGCCGCGACGATCGTGGCCATGCTCGCCGACTACAAGTCGGGCAATCTGCCGGCAACCGTCATGCACCAGATCGCCAAGGGCTACAGCGACGAGCAGATCAAGCTGGTCGCGGCCTTTTTCGCCGCGCAGAAACCGGCCAAGTGAGCTCTGGAGAGCACGCGCCATGAACAACCTCAAGCACCCTCTCGAACTCTCTCGTCGCCGCCTGCTCGCTGCAGGCGCCGCTCTCGGCGGCCTGTCGCTGGCCGGCTGCGCCAGCACGCCGCCGGGCCCGTCGATCGGCCGCGTGGTCGTCGTCGGCGGCGGCTTCGGCGGCGCCACGGCGGCACGCTACCTGCGCCTGTGGGGCGGCAACGTCGATGTCACACTGGTCGAGCGCAACACCGAGTTCGTATCCTGCCCGATCTCCAACCTCGTGCTCGGCGGCTACAAGCAGATGGCCGACATCACCCGCGGCTACGACGGGCTGAAGGCGCTGGGCGTGAAGGTGCTGCAAGGCGACGTCGTGGCCATCGACGCCGCAGCGAAGAAGGTGCGGCTGGCCAGCGGCGCCGAACTGCGCTACGACAGGCTCATCGTCTCGCCCGGCATCGACTTCATGAACGAGCAGATGGGCGGCCTGAGCGCGGCGCTGGACAGCGGCAGCGCCGTGCACAGCTGGAAGGCCGGGCCGCAGACCGCGGCCCTGCGCAAGCAGCTCACCGACATGGCCGATGGCGGCGTCTATGCGCTGAGCATCCCCAAGTCGCCCTACCGCTGCCCACCCGGGCCGTATGAGCGCGCCTGCATGGTGGCCAGCTACCTGAAGGAGCACAAGCCGCGCAGCAAGGTGCTGGTGCTCGACGCCAACCCCGAGATCACCTCGAAGAAGCCGCTGTTCCAGCGCGCCTTCGACCAGCACTACAAGGACATCCTCGAGTACCGCCCGAACTCCGAGCTGAAGTCGATCTCGGGCAAGGTGGCCAAGCTCGAGTTCGAGGACGTCAAGGCCGACGTGCTGAACGTCGTGCCGCCGCAGCGCGCCGGTGACCTGGCGCGCAGCGCAGGCCTGGTGAACATCAACAGCCGCTGGGTCGGCGTGAACTGGTTGACGCTGGAGTCGACTGCCCTGCCCGGCGTGCACGTTCTGGGCGACGCCACGTTCTCGGCACCGCAGATGCCCAAGTCGGGCCACATGGCCAACCAGCATGCCAAGGTGGCCGCGGCGGCGGTCATCCAATTGCTCAAGGGCGAGGCGGTGAACCCGACGCCGGTGGTGATGAACACCTGCTACAGCTTCGTCACTGCCAAGGACGTGGTGCACGTGGCCTCGGTGCACCAGTACGACGCTGCCGACAAGACTTTCAAGACGGTGCCGGGTTCGGGCGGCGTCTCGGCCGGCGCGAACCAGATCGAGGGCCGCTACGCGCTGTCGTGGGCCACGAACATCTGGAACGACATGCTCAGCTGAAGGTGACTGGGGGTGCCGCAAGCCGGGCACTCCCAAGTGGAAGCCGCGGATCCGGCTCTGCCGGGCCGCTGGGTTCGCCCCCTTGCGGGGGAGCGCCGCAGGCGCTTCGGGGGCGGGCCTACTTCAACCCGCTGAGGTAGGCGGCCACGCCCTTGACCTCGATCTCGCTGAGCTTGCTGGCGTTGCCGTGCATCACCGCGTTGTCGTTGCTTCGCTCGCGCCTGCTGAACGACTTGAGCTGGTTCTCGGTGTACTGCGCATGCTGCCCGGCCAGGCGCGGCAGCGACTCGGTGCCGTGGCCCTCGGGCCCGTGGCAGGTGGCGCATGCAGCCACGCCGGTGTCGGGGTTGCCCCGCGTGTAGACGAAGCGGCCCACCTGCGCCAGCTCGGCGTCGGCCACGGCGTGGCCCATGGTGGGCCGGCTGGCGAAGAACTCGCCCAAGGCCTTGAAGTCGGCGGCCTCCAGGTCCTCGACCATCGGCTGCATCGTCGAGCTCTTGCGCTTGCCCGACTTGTAGTCGGCCAACTGGCGTGCCACGTAGCCTGCGTTCTGCCCCGCCAGCCGCGGGAAGGCCGGGCTCGAGCTCTCGCCATCGGCGCCGTGGCAGATGAAACACTTGCCCCGCACGATCGCCTCGGCCCGCGCGGCGTCTGAGCGCGCGGCCAATGGCCAGGCCAACGCCAGTGTGCAGGCCATCGCAGTCAACGAGCGCAAGGCCTTCGAGGCAGATGCGACGGACATGGCCAGGGCCTCCTGAAGAGGGATGCAGCGTCCTGAAGGTCAGGCGCGGAAGGATGCCGTGACGACGGGCCCCAGCGCCGAGGGCACGGGTTGATCGGATGGCGTGCTGCTGGCGTGCTGGTCGACCAGGCGGTCGGTCAGCGCCGCGGCGATCCAGATGGCGAACAGCGTAACCCACGAAGTGACCGTGAACACGGCCGCCCCCGACAGGCCGGCACCCACCGCGCAGCCGCCGGCGAGCATGCCGCCAAAGCCCATGAACATGGCGCCGACGATGTAGCGGCGCATGCTGGAGCCGCCCTGGAAGCCTTCGAGCTTGAGCTCGCGGAAAAGCAGTGCGGCCAGGAAGGAGCCCAGGAAGACGCCGGGCACGAGGCCGATGTCGAAGGTCCAGGGCTTGTCGCTGACGAAGAGCACGCGGCTCAGCACCTCGGCCGACGGGCCGGTGAAGCTGATCGCCTGAATCGGGTGCGGGTCGAACGACAGCGTGGACATCGCATAGGTGAACCACCAGGCGCCCGCGACCGACAGGCCGACTCCTATGGCGCCGGCCCAGCCCCACATCGGCACCTTCTGGCGCCGCGCCCAGAAGACGGCCGCGGCCAACCACACCAGCGCGAACACGATCGCGCCACCATGGCCTATACCGCTGCGTGCGATGAGGTCGCGGGCGCCACCGCCGTCGATAGTCCACCACGACGAGATCGCGTTGCGCAGCGGCGACAGCGCGCCGGTCAGCGCCGACTGCGCGGTGACCGCGAACACCAGTCCCGAGATCACCGATCGCAGGTTGCCCTGCGCGGCAAGCACCAGCAACCGGCTCGAACAACCCCGCGCCAGGATCATGCCGACACCGAAGAGCGCGCCGCCGATGGCCGCGCCAGACAGGCTGCCGCGCGTGGCGATCTGGCGCGCATTGCCGGCATCGAACCAGCCCAGCAGCGCCAGCACCTGGGTCGTGCCCACCGCCGTGGCGAAGGCGAAGAGCCACACCGTGAGCTTGCCGCCCATCTGGTTGCGCGCGAACTCGATGACCGCCGAGCGCAGGCAGAAGCGCGAGCGCTGCGCCATGAAGCCGAACAGCAGGCCGATGAACAGCGCACCAACCGCCAGCGTCGCGGGTTCGTCCAGGCGTTCGATCACGGACTCGAGGAACATCAGTGACGGGGCGTTCGAGATATCTCAGTAGGCCACGGCGCCCAGCGCCACCGGCGAACGGTGCCGGGTACAAGCATGACCCAGCTTGCCGCCGCGGAACCGGCTCTGCCGGGCCGCTGGCGCACGGCCCCCCGGGCGGTAGCGAGTGCAAGCAGGCTCGGGGGCTCCATCTATGGCTTGATGTAGGCCGCGCCCTGCTTCTGCAGCTTGGCAATGCGCACCACGCCCGAAGGCGTGAACTCGGCTTCCTGGATGAACTGCTCCTTCTTCAGGCTGCGGTTCTTCAGCGTGATCTCGCAGATCTCGAAGGCCACGCCACGCGCCTTCAGCGCGCCCACCAGCGGTGCGTACTCGGTGCCATTGGCGGCTTTTGCCCCTTCCATCAGCAGGTCGACGCCGTCGGCGTGCGTCACCACCGAGATCTTCGCGGTCGTGTCGACGTCGAGGTGGTTGCGGATGTTGCGCAGGCCTTTCAGGCCCTGGATCGTCGCGTTGTCGATGTGGTAAACGACTGCGTCCTGGGCCCAGCTGGCCCCGGCGGACAGTGCAAGTGCGGTGATGGCGATGTATCGGGCAAGACGCATGGATGTCTCCTTGGGGTGAGGTTCACTTGGGCCCACGCACTTCGGCGGCCCTCGCCACAA
The DNA here is from genome assembly GCA_013822265.1 of Leptothrix sp. (in: b-proteobacteria). Classification (GTDB taxonomy): domain Bacteria; phylum Pseudomonadota; class Gammaproteobacteria; order Burkholderiales; family Burkholderiaceae_C; genus Rubrivivax. Next base: position 9,686 of record PNKD01000037.1, on the reverse strand, counting down.
GATCGTGGGCCCGCACGCGCCAGCCTGCAAGTGGGTTCACCCCGAGGCGACGCCCGGATTGCCCTGCGTGCCGACGAGCTTGGGCGTGTTGATCTTGCGCGGCTTGACGCGCCCACCTTGCGCCTTGAGCCAGGTCTCGACGAGTTCCCACACGGGCTTGTTGCCGGGCTGGTTCTTCGCCTCTTCGGCCACCGGCGCCCAACCGGCCACCTTGTAGGTCTTGCCGGCATCGAGGGCCTGGCCCTTCAGGCGCATGTCGCTGATGCGGCTGCCCATGCCCGCGCTCGGCGTCATCGTGTAGCTGAGGCCGCCCACGCGCACCATGTCGCCGCCCTGCTGGTAGTAGGGGTCGGGATTGAAGAGGTTGTCGGCCACGTCTTCCAGCACCGTCTTGATGGTCGCGCCGCTCATCTCGGTCAAGGTGGCATAGGGGTAGGTGATGGCCACCTGGTCCATCATCAGCTCGCGCGTGATGACGTCACCCGGCAGCAGGCTGGTGCCCCAGCGGAAGCCGGGGCTGAAGGCCAGGTCGGCGCCTTGCACGTCCATCAGCGCGTCGCACAGCAGCTGGTCCCAGCTGCCGTTGAAGTTGCCGCGGCGGTACAGCAGGCCGTCGGTGACGGCGAGCTTCTCGTTCAGCTTGTCGAGGTAGGGCGCGCGGATCTTGGTGATCAGCGCGTCCATCTCCGGGTCGGCCTTGAGCTGGTTGGCGAACACCGGCAGCAGGCGGTAGCGGTAGTCGACGACCTTGCCGTCCTTGACGTCGAAGTCCATCACGCCCAGGAACTTGCTGTTGCTGCCGGCGTTGGTGACCAGCGTGGTGCCGCCGGCGTTCTTCACGGGAACAGCCACCGGCACGCCGTCGTGCGTGTGGCCACCGAAGATGGCGTCGATGCCACGCACGCGGCTGGCCATCTTCAGGTCGACGTCCATGCCGTTGTGCGAGACGACCACGACGACCTTGGCCCCCTTGGCGCGCGCCTCGTCGACGACCTTCTGCATGTTGTCGTCCTGGATGCCGAAGGCCCAGTCGGCGACCATGTAGCGCGGGTTGGCGATGGGCGTGTACGGAAAGGCCTGGCCGACGATGGCCACCGCCGTGCCGTTGATCTCGCGGATCACGTAGGGCTTGAACACCGGGTCGCCGAAGTCGTTGGTCTTGACGTTCTGCGCCACGAAGTCGACCTGGCCCTTGAAGTCGCCGTCGATGATCTGCTTGACGCGCTCCATGCCGTAGGTGAACTCCCAGTGGCCGGTCATCACGTCCACCCCCAGCAGCTTGCAGGCGTCGACCATGTCCTGGGCATTGGTCCACAGGCTGGTGGCACTGCCCTGCCAGGTGTCGCCGCCGTCGAGCAGCAGCGCGCCGGGGCGGCTGGCCTTGAGCGTCTTGACCAGCGTCGACAGGTGCGCGAAGCCGCCCACCTTGCCGTAGCGGCGCGCAGCCTTCTCGAAATCGATGTAGGTGTAGGCATGCGCGGCGGCACTGCCGGGGCGCACGCCGGCCTTCTTCAGCAGATGCTCGCCCACCAGGTGCGGAAGCTGGCCCCGCATGCTGCCCAGGCCCAGGTTGACGCTGGGCTCACGGAAGTAGATGGGCTTGAGCTGCGCATGGCAGTCGGTCATGTGCAGCAGCGACACGTTGCCGAACTGGGGCACGTCGTACAGGCCCGCCTGCGCCGTGGCGGCGTCGGCGTCGGCGTATTTGCCCAGGGCCATGCCGGCCGCCGAGGCCGATGCCATGACCTGAAGGAAATCGCGCTTCGATAGATTCATGATTCAGCAATCAACGATATGTAGGCAAAGAAAAAGCCCGCGCTGCGGCGGGCTAGCAATGGCGATTACTGGTTGACCGGTGACTTGGGGTCGAGCAGCAGCGCCATCACGTCGCGAATCTGCTGCTCGTCGAGCAGTTTGGCGTGGCCAAAGCGCGGCATGTTCGAGCAGGCCGAGTAGGCCTTGCTGTTCCAGAGCTTGCCCCACGTGTACTGCACGACGGCCGCCGCGGAAGGATCGGTGACGTTCTTGACGCCGCGGATTTTGCCGTAGTTCCACAGGCTGGGGCCGATGGTGCCGTAGGAGATTTCTTCCTTGCTGATCTGGTGGCAGTTGTAGCACTGCGCACCGTTGTCCTTGGTGTCGGTGGTGCCGTCGGTCCAGGTCATGCCGCGGCCGTTCTGGGCCAGCTTCTCGCCGACTTTCCAGTCGCCGATGTACTGGCCGCCGGTGGGCCACTTGATCGAGGCCAGCGCCTCGGCCTCGATACGCTTGGCCACGGCCTCGCTAGGCGCCTTGTCGCTGGAGCAGGCGGACTGCCCCAGGTCCTGATGGATACGGTCGACCTTGGCGATGCCCTGGTCGCGGAAGGCGGCCTTGTGCATGGCCAACGCCTGCGCATCGAGTTCGGCGGCGGTGGGTGCGGGCGGCGCCGTGGCACAGCCTGCGAGAAGCGCCGCGGCGGCGGCGGCAATGGCGGCGCCGAGGAGGATCGTCTTGTGTTGCATGGGTTGTCTCGTTGGCTGGAAGTTCAGCGCTTGATGGCCGGGGCGATGGACTCGGCACCCTTGGCGTTGACGCCCATGTAGACGCCCAACGCGACGGTGAGGTCGGACGCGAAGCCAGGGTAGGGGAAACGCTGCTGGCGGTAGCAGTCGTTCAGGCGCAGTTGCATGCTCCACATCTGGCCGTTGCTCACGCGGTAGGCAGGCCAGGCGGCAAAACCGATGCCGTCGCCGGGGTTCTTCGTCAGGTCGGGCAGGTCCTGCAGACGGATGCGCTTGCCTGACTCACCGTGGCAGCTGGCGCAGGAGAAGTCCATCGGCCCGCCGCGGAAGAAGAACGCGCGTTTGCCGAGTTCGTAGAAGCGCTTCTCTTCGGCGTGGTTCTGCGGCAGCGCAAAACGCTGGCCGCGCGACGAAGCGGCGATCCAGGTCGCCATGGCCGTGATGTTGGCCATCTCGCCACGGCCGAAAGCCGTCTTCTTCAGTTCGGCGGCGTCGAAGCCCTGCTGCGTGGACATGCAGGTCACGAGACGCGATTCGACGTCCTGCACCGTGCCGGTGTCGGCGAAGTAGCGCGGCATCTGCACCCACGCGCCCTTGACGACGCCGGGGCCGAGGCCCAGATCGCACTTCTCGAGCGATACCGCCTTCGGGCCGCGCTTTTGCTTCCACAGATCCTCGCCCTTGGCTTCGAACAGGTCGGCCGGGTTGCCGTCCTCGAGCATCTTGCGGTACTCGGCGATGCCGTCGGCAGCCGACTTCTGCGCCTGCGCGCCCGTCGTGGCGGCCAGGGCCAGCACCGCTGCGATCATGGTGAATGACTTCATGTCTCAACCTTCTTCCGGGGCCCATCGGGACGGGCAAGAAAAGGGGGGCGACCGGCAGGCCCCCCCGCGAGTCTGGACCCGTCTCTCAGGAGACGGTTGCTTCGTCGGTGCGGCTGTCGCCCTTGTTGTCCTTCCAGGTGACCGCGATCTTGTCGCCAGCCTTGGCGCCCTTGACGACGAACTGGAGGAAGGGGTTCTTCGAGACGGACGGCCCCCACTGGGCCGTCATCACCGACTTGCCGTTGTGGGTGGCGCCGACTTCCTGGATGAACCAGGCCGGGATGACCTTGCCGGATGAATCCTTGCGCTGGCCGGTCTCCATCTCGTGGCTCATCAAAACGCGGACGGTGGTCTTGTCGCCGGCGGCTTGGGCGCGAATGCGCATCGGGTCTGCCATGGTATTTCTCCTGAGTGTTGGGGGGCTGTGGGTGCGGGCGGGTCGTGTGGGGCCGATCAGCCGCCGCAGCCGCCGAGCGTGACCTTGACTTCCTTGCCGGCAAACAGCACCTTGCCGTCGGCCATCATGGCCACGGCGTAGACATTGGACGACTGTCCCATCTTGACGCGCGTCGAGAAGTTGGCTTCGACGGCGTCGGTGACGTCGAACATCGCCGACAGCACGCTGGGGTTCTTTTCCACCAGCAGCAGCAGGCGCTTGACGCCCGGCAGCGAACTCGACACACCGATCGGCACCACGGCGCCGTTCTCGGCGATGTCGGGGGCCGTGACGGTGACGCTCTTGCTCTCGGCCGGCGCGCTGCCTCCGAGCTGCTTGACCAGTTCGGCCATGGTCTTGGCTTCGAACGCCGCGGCATTGAAGGCGGCGTGAGCCTGCGACGGCAGCAGCCCTGCGGTAGCCAGCAGGCCGGCGACCGTGACCGAATGTGAAATGACTTCGCGGCGGTTGAGCATGGGAGGATCTCCTAGAAGGTTTGACAGTAACGGAGCGGTGTGGACAAGGACATCGGGCGAACCCCACAAAGGGCACTACCCACATGGGCTACCCACATGGGCTAGCCCTCGGACGTTGCTCGGAAGGGGCTACTTCTTGGCGCCTGCGGCCAGCCAGGCCGCCAGGGTCTTGGCATCGGTTTCCGGCAGGGCCTGCGGCGGCATGGGGATGGCCCCCCAGACGCCCTGACCACCCGACTTTATCTTCCCGGCGAGATAGCTCTCGGCATCGGCGCGGCCTGCGTACTTGACCGCGATCTCCTTGAAGCCGGGGCCGACGATCTTGTTCTCCGCGCCGTGGCAGGCCGTGCAGGTGTACATGGCAGCCAGCGCCAGCGCTTGGGCTCCCGGGCTGGCGGGCGCAGCAGCAGCGCGCGGCGCCGCCGCAGCTGCGGTCGCCGCAGCGGCCGCTGCGGCAGCGTCGGCTGGCGCCGGCTTGGTGGTGTCGGCGCCCCGCTGCGGGCCCACCGGCCGCTGTTGCTCGGCCAGGTTGCCGTGGCTGTCGCGCGCGAAGTCGGGCAGGAACGAGGCGATCTTGGGCTCGGCCACGCAGTCCTTCACGCAGGCCACCGGCTTCACGTCGGGCTTGCCGCCGTTGCCCAGGCCCTTGCCAGGCCACAGGCCGTGGTCGGTGGTCATGCCGTTGCGGTTGGGCAGGCGCTGCTGCGCCTGCGCCATCGTCGCATCGCTGAGCACGAAGCTGTCGGGCAGCACGCCGCCCATGTTGAGCAGGTAGGCTGTGACGGCGTAGACCTCTTCGGTGGTCAGCGACTTGGGCGCGTTCCAGGGCATGGCGCGGTTGATGTAGTCCCACAGCGTCGAGATCGTGGCGACCTTCATCAGCGTCGTGCGGCCCGGGAAGGCCGGGTCGGTCAGGCGTGCGGCGCGGCCGGTCTTAACGTCCTCGGCCGTGGTGCCGCCGACCAGCGGCGAGAAGACCTCGTTGCTCTCGCCAAAGATGCCGTGGCACGAGGCGCACTTGCCTTCCCAGACATCCATGCCCTTGGCCACCGAGCCCGCACCCTTGGGCAGGCCCTTGAAGTCGGGGCGAACGTCGATGTCCCAGGCCTTCAGTTCGGCCGGGGTGGCGGCGCGGCCGACGCCCGGGTAGCTGGTCTGGGCCAGCACCGGTGCGGCCGCGACCAGTACCAGCGAGGCCAGCGCGGCGAGCACCTTCGCGGTCACGCGGGCTTTACGACAGCTGGACATTCTTCACCTCGCCACTCTCCTGCACGAGCCAGGACTGGATCGCATTGTTGTGATAGATCGAACGCGAGCCGCGCACCGCGCGCAGCTGCTTGTAGTTGGGCTGCACGTGGCCGGTGTCGTCCATCGCGCGGCTCTGCATGATGGTGGGCTTGCCGTCCCAGGCCCAGTCGAGCGAGAAGCGCGACAGGCACTTGCTCATCACCGGGTCCTGCAGGCGCGCGGTCTTCCAGTTGCGGCCGCCGTCGACCGAGACGTCGACGCGCTTGATCTTGCCGCGGCCGCTCCAGGCCAGGCCGCTGATCTGGTAGTAGCCCTTGTCGAGCAGCACCTGCCCGCCCGAGGGCGTGGTGATCACGCTCTTGACCTCTTGCGTGTTGCTGTACTGGCGATGCAGGCCGCTGGGCATGAGGTCGATGTAGTGGATGGCCTCGTCCTTGGCGGCATAGGGCTTGTCGCCGACCTCGATGCGGCGCAGGTACTTGACCCAGCTCACGCCCTGCACGCCCGGCACCACCAGGCGCAGCGGGTAGCCGTTCTCGGGTCGCAGCATCTCGCCGTTCTGGCCGTAGGCCACCAGCACCTCGCCGCTCTCCACCATCTCCATCGGGATGGTGCGCGTCATACTGGAGCCGTCTGCGCCCTCGGCCAGCACGTAGCGGCCGCGCTTGTAGTCGACGCCGGCCATGTCGAGCAGGATCTTCAGCGGCACGCCGGTGAACTCGCTGCAGCTGATCATGCCGTGGGTGTACTGGCAGGTCGGCACGGCCACGTTGCCCCACTCCATGCCGGTGTTGGCCCCGCACTCGATGACGTGGAAGCGGCTCACCGAAGGCAGGCGCATGATCTCGTCGACGGTGAGGACCAAGGGCCGCTTCATCATCTTCTCGTCGCCGCCGTTGAGCATCAGGCGGTGCTTGCTCGGGTCGACGTCCCACCAGCCCTGGTGGTGGCGCTCGAAGTGCAGGCCGCTGGGCGTGACGATGCCGAACAGGCTCTGCAGCGGCGCGAACGACACCGAGGCCTGCGCCGTCTGCGTCAAACCGGGGCTGGGTCGGCGCTGCACGTTGGTCTCGAAGCGCGACGGCTTGCCGTAGCCGTCGGTGGCCACCGGCTGGCCCAGCCCGGTGGTGTGCGCGGGCAAGTTCAGGATGTTGGCGTCGCCACCGGCGGCGGGCACCGGGTTGGCCTGCGCGTGCACGGCGGACACCGCGCCACCCGACAGCGCGGCGGCGAAGGCGCCACGCACGAAGTCGCGCCGACCGGCCTTGCCTTCACGGAAGACGGTGCGAACGCCTTCGCTGTCGATGAAGTTCTCGGGGGCCTTGATCAGGCGTCCGGAACGGGGATCTTGCTGGGTCACTGAAACTCCTTGGGGCAGGACAGTCGGGTCGGGCGCGGGCGGCGCCACCGGGGCGAATGCAGGCAGGCAGGGCCTGCCACGGTGATTCCAGCCGCAAGGTCGGTCAGGACCATAAATCCAGATATGCAGCTAGACTGATATTAAAACTTGTCATGGATCATGCGCCTAGGGTTTTCCCGTTGACGGAACATCGGACGCGCTTTGACGCTTGCGTGCCGCCAGCCCGGCCAGCGCCGAAGGGCCGCTGTGGCCCGTGCCCTCGGACAGCACGGCCTCGTACTCGACGAGCTCGACGATGTCCATGGCCGCAAAGGCCTCGCGCAGCATCGCGGCCGTGTACAGGTGCGACAGCACGCCCGGTCCGCCGGTCTTCAGCTCCAGCTGCCGCGGCGTGTAGCCCTGCAGCAGCAGCAGGCCGCCGGGTTTCAGGCAGCGCTGCAGGTGCGCGAACTGGCGCACGCGCATCGCCGGGTCGGCGAACTGGATGAAGATGGCCACCACGGCGTCGAAAGCCTGTTCGGGCCAGGGCCAGGTGTCGAAGTCGCCGACCTGGTGGTCGACGCTGACGCCGGCCTCGGCGGCCAGGCGAGCGGCCTTGGCCACGGCCACGTCCGAGACGTCGAAGGCCTGCACCTCGAAGCCCTGCCGTGCCAGCCACACGCTGTTGCGCCCTTCGCCGTCGGCCACGCAGAGCACACGCGCAGCCGCGGGCAGCAGCGCCACGCGCTCGCGCAGGAAGTTGTTGGGCTCGCGCCCGAACAACCAGCCCTCGCGGCTGAAGCGCTGGTTCCAGGTCGCGGCCGCGTCGCGAAACGGGGCGTCGCTCACGCCGCCGTCAGTTGCCCGGCTGCACGCCGAGCTTGCGCAGGATGGTCTCCATCAGGCACCACTTCGTCAGGCCGCTCTGCAGCAGGTTGACGCCGACGAAGGCGGTGAAGGCCAGCCACCAGGGGCTGTGGAAGACCGGGCTGCCCGGAATGCCGAGCGCGAGCGAGATCAGGATGAAGGTGCCGGCGATGACGCGGACGAGTTGCCAGGTGGTCATGGAAGTTCTCCTAGGTTGGTGACGGAATGAAGAGGCTCAGGCGGTGGCGGCCTCGCCGTCGTCGGTGCCGACGATGGCGTGCAGGCGATGGCGGTAGGCGGCGTAGTACAGCACCGGGATCACCACCAGCGTGAGCAGCGTGCTGACGAAGATGCCGAAGATCAGCGAGATCGCCAGACCGTTGAAGATGGGGTCGTCGAGGATGAAGAAGGCGCCCAGCATCGCCGCCAGCCCGGTCAGAACGATGGGCTGGGCGCGCGTGACCGCCGAGTGCACGATGGCGCGCTTGAACTCCACGCCCTGGCGCACCTGCAAGTTGATGAAGTCGACCAGCAGGATGGAGTTGCGCACGATGATGCCGGCCAGCGCGATCATGCCGATCATGCTGGTGGCCGTGTACTGCGCGTGCAGCAGCGCATGGCCGGGCATGACGCCGATGATCGTCAGCGGGATCGGCGCCATGATGATCAGCGGCGTGAGGTAGCTGCCGAACTGCGCCACCACCAGCAGGTAGATCAGCACCAGGCCCACGGCGTAGGCCGCGCCCATGTCGCGGAAGGTCTCGTAGGTGATCTGCGACTCGCCGTCCCACTTCAGCGTGTACTCGCGCAGCTGGTCGTCGGGCTGGCTGATGAAGTGCTCCTGCAGCGTGCCCCCGCCGGGCGTGGCGATTCTGGCCACGGCGCTGCGCATCGCGAACACGCCGTAGAGCGGGCTGTCGACCTCGCCGGCCATGTCGGCGACGACGAAGTTCACCGGCAACAGGTCCTTGTGATACACCGGCTGCTCGCGCAGCGTGTCGCTGACGGTGACGAGCTCGCGCACCGGCACCAGCGCGCCGCTGGCCGAACGCACCGCCAGCTGCAGCAGCGTGTCGAGTTCGCCGTGGCGCTCGGGCGGCAGCTGCAGCACGGCGGGTGCGGGGAACTTCGATCCGTCGTGCAGGTAGGCCACGCCCTCGCCGCCCAGGCCGGCGGCCAGCGTGGTGACGATGGCCTGCTGCGACACGCCGCGCGCTGCGGCCTTGCGGCGGTCCACCAGCAGCAGCGTCTTGGGCGCCGCGGCGATGCTGCTGTCGTCGACGTCGACCACGCCCGGCTGACCCTCGAACACCGCGCGCACGGCCTTGGCCACCTGGCGGCGGCCCTCGGCGTCGGGGCCGTAGATCTCGGCCACGATGGGCGACAGCACCGGCGGCCCCGGCGGCACCTCGACGATCTTGACGTTGGCGCCGAAGCGCGCGCCTATCTTCTGCAGGTCGGGCCGCACGCGCATGGCCACGGCGTGGCTCTGCGCGTCGCGCAGGTGCTTGGCGACGAGGTTGACCTGCAGGTCGCCGACCTCGCCGCCGGCGCGCAGGTAGTACTGGCGCACCAGGCCGTTGAAGTTGATGGGCGCGGCGGTGCCGGCATAGGCCTGGTAGTCGGTGACCTCGGGCACGGTGAGCAGATGGTCGCCCAGGGCGCGCAGCGTGGCCGCGGTGTGTTCCACCGGCGTGCCGGCGGGCATGTCGACGATGACCTGGAACTCGGACTTGTTGTCGAAGGGCAGCATCTTCAGCTGCACCAGCCCCAGCACCGGCAGCAGCACCGACAACCCAATGAGCCCGGCCACGCCCAGCCCCAGCAAGGCGCGGTTGCGGCCCCCGCGCTGCTCGTCGAGCAGCGGGCGAAAGATGCGCTCGGCCCAGGGCCCGAGCTTGCCGGCCATGCCCTTGCCGCCCTCGTGCACGGCGTGCTCGCCGCCCGTGCCGGCGTCACGCGAGCCACCGGCTTCTGGCGCCGGCACGTGTC
>PNKD01000036.1 GCA_013822265.1 Leptothrix sp. (in: b-proteobacteria) | reverse complement strand
GAGGCATGGCACAGCCGCGTGCAGTGGTCGACGTTGTTGCTGCCGAAGCCGGTGCGCACCAGCTTCTGGAACAGGTAGGCCTCTTCGTTGCTGCCCTTGGCCGAGCCGAAGCCGGCGAGCGCCTTCTTGCCGTGCCGGTCGCGGATGTCTTTCAGCTTGCCGCCGGCCAGCGCCAGCGCCTCTTCCCAGGTGGCTTCGCGGAAGACCTCGAGCACGCGGTCGGGGTCCATCGTGAACTCGCCCGTCTTGGCCATGCCCTCGCGGCGGATCAGCGGCTTGGTCAGGCGGTGCGGGTGGTGCGCGTAGTCGAAGCCGTAGCGGCCCTTGACGCACAGGCGCTCGCGGTTGGCCGGGCCGTCGCGGCCCTCGACGTAGAGGATTTTGTTGTCCTTGACGTTGTAGGTGAGCTGGCAGCCGACGCCGCAGTACGGGCACAGCGAGGCCACCTGCTTGTCGGGCACGGCCAGCGCCGCGTCGCGCGCCGGCATCAGTGCACCGGTGGGGCAGGCCTGCACGCATTCACCGCAGGCCACGCAGGTCGACGCGCCCATGGGGTCGTCCATGTCGAAGACGATCTTGGCGTGGTCGCCGCGGAAGGCCAGGCCGATGACGTCGTTGACCTGCTCGTCGCGGCAGGCGCGCAGGCAGCGCGTGCACTGGATGCAGGCGTCGAGGTTGACGGCGATGGCCGGGTGCGAGACGTCGGCGGCCGGCTGAGCACGCGCGGCGAAACGCGGCTGGCCGACTTCGAGCCTGGCGGCCCAGTGGTCGACCTCGTTGTTGCGCGTGTAGAGGTGGCGGCTGCGCGCGTGGTCGGGCATGTCCGACAGCAGCAGCTCGAGCACCATCTTCTGCGACTTGCGTGCACGCTCGCTGTCGGTCTTGACGAGCATGCCGGCGGTGGGCGCGCGGCAGCAAGAGGGCGCCAGCACGCGCTCGCCGGCGATCTCGACCATGCAGGCGCGGCAGTTGCCCACGGCCTCCAGGCCGGGCTTGTAGCAAAGGCGCGGGATCTCCACGCCCTCGCGGTCGGCCACTTCGATGATCGTCTCGTTGGCACGCGCGCTGACCTCGCGGCCGTTGAGCCTGAAGCTGAGCACCGGCACGTCGATCGCGGCGGCTTCCTTGCGGGTGACGGCGTTCATGCCCGCACCGCCTGGCCGCTGCGAAGGTGCGGGCAGGCCCCCTCGGGGGGCAGCGAACGAAGTGAGCGTGGGGGTGTCATTTCAGCTCCTCCGGGAAGTACTTGACGACGCAGTCGAAGGGGTTGGGCGCGGCCTGGCCGAGGCCGCAGATCGAGGCCTCGCGCATCACCTGCGACAGGTCGGCCAGCAGCGGCAGGTCCCACTTCGGCTGCTCGATCAGCGCCGAGGCTTTGGCCGTGCCGTTGCGGCAGGGCGTGCACTGGCCGCACGACTCGTGTTTGAAGAAACGCATCATGTTGCGCGCCGCGTCGGCCGCCGTGTCGTGGTCTGACAGCACGATCACCGCCGCCGAGCCGATGAAGCAGCCGTGCGGCTGCAGCGTGTCGAAGTCCAGCGGCACGTCGCTCAGCGCCGCCGGCAGGATGCCGCCCGAGGCGCCGCCGGGCAGGTAGCCGTAGAGCGCGTGGCCCTCCTGCATGCCGCCGCAGTACTCGTCGACGAGCTGCCGCAGCGTGATGCCCGCCGGCGCCAGCTTGACGCCCGGCTGCCGCACGCGCCCCGAGACCGAAAACGAGCGCAGGCCCTTGCGGCCATTGCGGCCCTGGCCGGCGAACCAGGCGCCGCCCTTGTCGACCAGCTCGCGCACCCAGTACAGGGTCTCGAAGTTGTGCTCCAGCGTCGGCCGACCGAACAGGCCGACCTGGGCAACGTAGGGCGGGCGCAGCCGCGGCATGCCGCGCTTGCCTTCGATGGATTCGATCATCGCGGACTCTTCGCCGCAGATGTAGGCGCCGGCGCCGCGGCGCAGGTGGATGGCCGGCAGGCCATGCCCCTTCAGCTGCGACTGCAGCGCGGCGATCTCGGCGGCCAGCATCTCGCGGCAGCCGTGGTATTCGTCGCGCAGGTAGACGTAGACGTCGGCTATGCCCACGGCCCAGGCGGCGATCAGCATGCCTTCGAGGAAGCGGTGCGGGTCGCGCTCGAGCAGCACGCGGTCCTTGAAGGTGCCGGGCTCGCCCTCGTCGATGTTCACGGCCATCAGCCGCGGCCCGGGCTCGGCACGCACGATGCGCCACTTGCGCCCGGCCGGGAAGCCCGCGCCGCCCAGCCCGCGCAGGCCGGCGTGCTCGAGCTCGGCGATCACCGACTCGGCCTCGCGCGCGCCAGATCGGCACTGTTCGTAGAGCCGATAGCCGCCGCCGGCACGGTAGGCCGCGAAGTCGACATGGCCCGGCATGTCCTGCGGCGCGTGCCGCGTCCGCCCGGCGGCCACGGCCGCGACGACGGCCTCGGCGCGCGCCGGCGCCACCGGGTTCTGGCCGACCACCACGGCCGGCGCCTGTTCGCAGCGGCCGACGCAGGGCGCGGCGACGACACGCACGCCCTGGCCCAGCAGCGCCGGCAGCCGCGCCAGCAGGTCGCGCGCGCCGGCCATCTCGCACGACAGGCCGTCGCACACGCGCACCGTCAGCTGCGGCGGCGCGGTGTCGCCTTCCTTCACGATGTCGAAGTGGTGATAGAAGCTCGCGACCTCGTAGACCTCGGTCTGCGCCAGGCGCATGTCCTGCGCCAGCGCCGCGAGGTGCGCCGACGAGAGGTGGCCGAAGGCGTCCTGTATCTTGTGCAGGTGCTCGATGAGCAGGTCGCGCTGGCGCGACGCGTCGCCCAGCAGGGCCTGCACCTGCTGCACAGCGGTGGGGTCGACGCGGCGGCCCTTGGGCGCCTCGCGCTTGCGCTGGCGCATGGCGCCGTCGGCCACGATGGGGATCGTCTTGTTCATCGCTCGCATCGCTTTCAGATCGCGCCTTCGGCACGCATCGCCGCCACCTCGTCGGGGCTGAATCCCAGCTGGCCCAGCACCTCGTCGGTGTGCTCGCCGAGCAGCGGCGAGCGCGTGACCTCGGTGGGGCTGTCGGACATCTTGATCGGGTTGCCCACGCTGAGGTACTTGCCTCGCGTCGGGTGGTCCACCTCGACGATGGTGCCGGTGGCGCGCAGCGCGGGCTCTTCGGCAATCTCCTTCATCGACAGGATGGGCCCGCAGGGGATGTCGTACTGGTTGAGGATCTCCATGGCCTCGAACTTGTCCTTGGTCATCGTCCACTTCTCGATGCGCCGGAAGATGGGCCCGAGGTGCAGCAGCCGCGCCTGCGGCGTGGCGTAGGCCTCGTCGTCCATCCAACCCGGCTCGCCGATGACCTTGCACACCGCCGGCCACACCGCGGCCTGGGTGATGAAGTAGATGTAGGCGTTGGGGTCGGTCTCCCAGCCCTTGCACTTGAGGATGGAGCCGGGCTGGCCGCCGCCCGACGCATTGCCGGCGCGCGGCACGGCCTCGCCGAACCTGCCGTCGGGGTACTGCGGGTACTCGTGCAGCGTGTGCGTGCGGGCCAGCCGCTGCTGGTCGCGCAGCTTGACGCGGCACAGGTTGAGCACGGCGTCCTGCATCGGCGCCAGCACCTTCTGGCCGCGGCCGCTGCGCGTGCGTTGGTACAGCGCCGCCACGATGCCCAGCGCCAGGTTCAGGCCGGTGCCGCTGTCGCCGATCTGCGCGCCCGTCACCAGCGGCGGGCCGTCGTCGAAGCCGGTGGTCGACGCCGCGCCGCCGGCGCATTGCGCGACGTTCTCGTAGACCTTGCAGTCTTCGTAGGGCCCGGGGCCGAAACCCTTGACCGACGCGACGATCATGCGCGGGTTCAGCGCCTGGATGCGCTCCCAGGTGATGCCCATGCGGTCGAGCGCGCCGGGGGCGAAGTTCTCGACCAGCACGTCGCAGCTCTGGATCAGGCGGTCGAGCACGGCCAGGCCGCTCGGGGTCTTGGTGTTGATCGTGACCGAACGCTTGTTGTGGTTCAGCATCGTGAAGTACAGGCCGTCGACGCCGGGGATGTCGCGCAGCTGGCCGCGCGTGGCGTCGCCTTCGCCGGGACGCTCGACCTTGATCACGTCGGCGCCCATCCACGCCAGCAGCTGGGTGCAGGTCGGCCCCGACTGCACGTGCGTGAAGTCGAGGATGCGGACGCCGTCCAGCGCCTTCTCGTTCACCGCGCGCCCCTAGGCCCCGGCCGCGAGCTGGGCCTCGAGTTCGGTGATCCGCTTCTTCAGCGCACGGTCGGCGTTGAAGCGCTCGGTCTCGTCGCGTATCACCGAGGCGATGGCGCTCACCTTGCCGTCGGGCCCGTGCAGCAGCGCCACGGTGAAGGCGATGGACATCGTGCGCCCCTGCTTGTCGAGCGCCGGCACGCGCAGCACATCGCTGCCGTATTTGGTCACGCCGCTGGCCATGGTCTGGTGGTAGCCCTCCCAGTGGCGGCCGCGCAGGCGCTCGGGGATGATCATGTCCATGGTCTGGCCCATCACCTCGGCCTCGGTGAAGCCGAACATGCGTTCGCAGGCCGGGTTCCACAGGGTGATGGCGCCCCGGGCGTCGCAGACCATCACGGCGTCGCCAACGGCGGCAACCAGGGCACTCAGGTCGACTTCAGTGTGCATCGTCGTTCCTCTGGCAACGCTGGAAGGAAAGACGGCGCCCGATCAAGGCGCCGCCGGGAGACTGCTCGGCCGCCGCAGGGGTGCGGCGGCCGGGGTGATTACACCGCCTTGGCGGCGTGCAGGGTCGCGATCTTGTCGGCGCTGTAGCCCAGCTCGGCCAGCACCTCGTCGGTGTGCTCGCCCAGCAGCGGCGACGCGGTGACCGTGGGCTTGGTGTCGCTGAACTTGATCGGGCTGCCCACCGTGAAGTAGCTGCCGCGCACCTTGTGCGGCACTTCGACGATGGAGCCGCTGGCGCGCAGGCTCTTGTCGTGCAGCAGTTCCTTCATCGACAGCACCGGCGCGCAGGGGATGTCGAACTTGCGGAAGATGTCGACGGCCTCGTACTTGGTCTTGTCCTTGATGAAGTCTTCGATGGTGGCGAAGATGTCCATGATGTGCGGTTGACGGCCGGCCGGCGTGTTGTAGGCCGGGTCGTCCTTCCACTCCGGCTTGCCCAGGGCGTCGCAGATCGGGCCCCAGGCATGGCCCTGGATGGTGAAGTAGATGTAGGCGTTGGGGTCGGTCTCCCAGCCCTTGCACTTCAGGATCCAGCCCGGCTGGCCGCCGCCGCCGGCGTTGGCGCCGCGCGGCACCACCTTGTCGGCGAAGGCCTCCATCTCGTGCGGGTACTGCGGGTACTCTTCCAGGTAGCCGACCTTGTCCAGGCGCAGCTGGTCGCGCATCTTGACGCGGCACAGGTTGAGCACCGAGTCCTGCATCGACACGGCCACCTTCTGGCCCTTGCCCGTCTTTTGCTTGCCGATGTAGGCGGTGAGGATGCCGATGGCCAGGTGCATGCCGGTGTTGGAGTCGCCCAGCGCCGCCGACGAGATCGTCGGTCCCGAGTTCTCGCCCTTCCAGTAGCCGGTGGTCGAAGCCGCGCCGCCGGCGCACTGGGCCACGTTCTCGTAGACCTTGAGGTCTTCGTAGTGGTGGCCGTCGCTGAAGCCCTTGACCGAGGCCAGGATCATGCCGGGGTTCAGTTCCTGGATGCGCGCCCAGGTGAAACCCATGCGGTCCAGCGCGCCGGGGCCGAAGTTCTCGACCATGACGTCGGACTCCTTGATCATCCGCTCGAGCACTTCCTTGCCCTCGGGCTGCTTGGTGTCGAGCGTCAGCGAGCGCTTGTTGCTGTTGAGCATCGTGAAGTACAGCGCGTCGGCGCCGGGGATGTCACGCAACTGGCTGCGGGTCACGTCGCCGGAACCCGGGCGCTCGACCTTGATCACGTCGGCGCCGAACCAGGCCAGCATCTGCGTGCAGGCGGGGCCGGCCTGGACGTGCGTGAAGTCGATGATCTTGATGCCCTCGAGGGGGAGATTGCCTGACATGTGCGTAGCTCCTGGAGTTGCTCTTGCGGTTCTTGCAGACCTTGCAGGCCTTGCAGATCTTGCCGGTGAGGGGGTTACTTCTTGACGCCGGCCGTCGGGTTCAGGCCGGTGATGCGTCCGCTCTCGGTGCCTGCCGTCTCGTCGATGATGGCATTGATGAGGGTCGGATTGCCCGAGGCGATGGCTTCCTTCATGGCCGCGTCGAGCTCGGCCGGCGTCGCCGCCGTGACGCCGACGCCGCCGAAGGCCTGCATCATCAGGTCGTAGCGCGCGCCCTTGACGAAGACCGTCGGCGCGACGTCGCCGCCGGCGGCATTGACGTCGGTGCCCTTGTAGACGCCGTTGTTGTTGAAGACGACGACGCACACCGGCAGCTTGTAGCGGCAGATGGTCTCGACTTCCATGCCGCTGAAGCCGAAGGCGCTGTCGCCGCAGACGGCGATCACCGGCTTGCCGGTCTCGACCGCGGCGGCCACCGAGAAGCCCATGCCTATGCCCATGATGCCCCAGGTGCCGACGTCGATGCGCTTGCGCGGCTCGTACATGTCGACGATGCTGCGCGCGAAGTCCAGCGTGTTGGCGCCCTCGTTGACGAGGATGGCATCGGGCCGCGCCTTGATGATCTTGCGCACCACGTTGAGCGCGCTGTGGAAGTTCATCGGCGACGGGTTGGCGGCCAGCGTCGCCTCCATCTTCGACTGGTTCTTGTCCTTGCGCTCGGCGATGGCGCCCGTCCAGTCGGCCGGCGGCTTGGCCCAGTTGCCGGCGGCGATGCCGGCGTTCAGCGCTGCCACGCACGAGCCGATGTCACCCACCAGCGGCGCGGCGATGGCCACGTTGCTGTCCATCTCGGTGGGCGAGATGTCGATCTGGATGAACTGCTTGGGCCCGTGGGCCGCGCCCCAGGTCTTGCCCTTGCCGTGCGAGAGCAGCCAGTTCAGGCGCGCGCCGACGAGCATCACCACGTCGGCCTGCTCGAGCACGTAGCTGCGCGCGGCGGCGGCCGACTGCGAGTGGGTGTCGGGCAGCAGGCCCTTGGCCATCGACATCGGCAGGTAGGGGATGCCGGTCTTCTCGACCAGGGCGCGAATCTCGTCGTCGGCGCGCGCATAGGCCGCCCCCTTGCCGAGCAGGATCAGCGGGCGCTTGGCGCCCCGAAGCAGGGCCAGCGCGCGCTGCACCGCGTCGGGCGCGGGCAGCTGGCGCGGCGCCGGGTCGACGACCTTGATCAGCGAGGCCTTGCCGGCCGCGGCGTCCATGGTCTGGCTGAACAGCTTGGCGGGCAGGTCGAGATAGACGCCGCCGGGTCGGCCCGACACGGCCGAACGGATGGCGCGCGCGATGGCCACGCCGATGTCGGCGGCGTGCAGCACGCGGAAAGCGGCCTTGCACAGCGGCTTGGCGATGGCCAGCTGGTCCATCTCTTCGTAGTCACCCTGCTGCAGGTCGACGATCTCGCGCTCGCTCGAGCCGCTGATCAGGATCATCGGGAAGCAGTTGGTGGTCGCGTTGGCCAGCGCCGTCAGGCCGTTGAGGAAACCCGGCGCCGACACCGTCAGGCAGATGCCGGGCTTGCCGGTGAGGAAGCCGGCCGCCGCCGCCGCGTTGCCGGCGTGCTGTTCGTGGCGGAAGGAGATCACACGCAGGCCTTCGCGCTGCGCCATGCGCGTGAGGTCGGTGATGGGGATGCCCGGCAAGGCGTAGAGGGTCTCGACGCCGTTGAGCTTCAGCCCGTCGAGGACGAGGTGAAAGCCGTCCGTCATCGCCTGGCTCGTCGGTTCGGTAGTCATGGCAGGTCTACTTTCGTCTTGTCCGCAGGGCCGGCCGCTTGCCGCGGCGCGCCTCGGGGGCAGTTTCAACTGGGTCTCGCACCGTAGGCGTCGATGCCGCGGATGCTTCCGGGGCACGTCCTCGCTGCCAGCTTCGGCGGCGCGGCTGAACTATCATCCGTGGCCCTGCGGCACGCGAATGACCGCGGTCAAGAATCCGGAAAACTGACGATGGCGCGTGAAACGAGCCCCCTCGCGGAGCACCCCGAGCGGAACGTGATCCGCCTGCAACTCAAGCAGCTCAGGATTCTCGAAGGCTTGGGCGACGACGATCGCGCCGCGCTGGAGCCCGGGCTCACCGTCATAGACGCGCCCAAGGGCGAGTTCCTGCTGCTGCAGGGTGTGCGCGACATGATGCAGTACTTCGTGCTGGGCGGCATCCTGAAGCGCGTCGTTGCCAACCCCGACGGCAAGGAGATGATCCTGCGCTTTGCCGACGAGCGCGACATGGAGACCAGTTATGCCGCCTGGCGCACCGGCACGCCCACGCCCTACGGCATCGTCTGCGTCACCAAGGCCCGCGTGGCCTGCCTGCCGCTGCCCGAGTGGGTCGACTTCCTCGAGTCACGCCCGCAGGCCAAGCAGCAGTTCGAATACGACGTCATGCTGGGTATGACCGAGATCATGGCGCACACCATCACCCTGCACCTGCTCGACGCGCCGGGGCGCGTGCACCGCTTCCTGCGCAAACACCCCGAACTCGTCGACCGCATCCCGAAGAAGGAGTTGGCGTCGTACCTGAACATCGCGCCCGAGACGCTGAGCCGGCTGCGCCACAGCGGCAAGGTCTGACGGGTAGGCGACCGGGCAACCGGCCCGGCGTCTCCCGACGGGGCCGGCCGGCAGGGCGGCTTCCGGCGCAGGCCCATCAGCGACGCGCGCTGGCGCAGAGCCGAGGCCAGCTTGGGGACGACGGCCACGGCGACGACCCGGTAGGCGGCCAGGGCCTCGCCGACAACGATTTATGCTGGATTACCCGCGCCTTGCAGGCCGAGGCCGACCTGTCGGCCCAGGGCCGGCTGATGTCGATACTGGAGCGTGGCTGCAGCCGCGACGGCCTGGCCACGGGCACCGGCGCCCAGGTGCGCGCCCTGGTGCGGGCGTTGGCGCCCTTGACCGGGCGGCCCCGGGCGCAGCGGGGCTGCGCCTACACCGCGCCGACGGCGCCAGCACGGCCGCGCGCGGTCGCTCGGGTCCAGGCTTTGACCAAGGCCCCACGGATGCTGGTAATCACTTTCGTCGCGACTTCGATCGGCGTTTTCACCCTGACGCTCGCGCCGCGGATCAAGCATCCTTCTGCCCGCCGACGCCCTCGTCCGTGGCCTAGTGGATTACGCGATCTTTTTCAAATATTGACTGCGGTCAACGGGCTTCTTCGACGAGGGCAGGGACCATTGCGTCCGCCGGATCGTCGTTGCTTATCGTCGAATGAAGCGACAGCACGCCTCACTGCCACCCTTTTGGAGACATCATGACCAAGGTAAGTACCAAGCGCAGCGCCAAGTTCGTTGCCCAACGTCTGTCGTTGGCCGTGGCCGCGCTGGCCGCCGGATTCGCCGCCGCACCCGCCTGCGCGGCCTGGGAGCCGACCAAGCCCGTCGAGTTCGTCGTACCGGCCGGCACCGGCGGTGGTGCCGACCAGATGGCGCGCCTGATCCAGGGCATCATCGTCAAGCACAAGCTGATGAAGGAGTCGGTCGTCGTCGTCAACAAGTCCGGCGGCGCGGGCGCCGAGGGCTTCCTGGCGGTCAAGGACGCCAAGGGCGACGCCAACAAGATCATCATCACCCTGTCCAACCTGTTCACGACGCCCATGGCCACTGGCGTGCCCTTCAACTGGAAGGACATGACGCCGGTCACGATGATGGCGCTCGACCAGTTCGTGCTCTGGGTCAACGCCGAGACGCCCTACAAGAACGCCAAGGAATACCTCGACGCGGTCAAGGCCGCGGGGCCGCTGAAGATGAAGATGGGTGGCACCGGCTCCAAGCAGGAAGACCAGATCATCACCGTCGGCCTCGAGAAGGCGACCGGCACCAAGTTCATCTACGTGCCCTTCAAGGGCGGCGGCGAGGTGGCCGTGCAACTGGTGGGCAAGCACATCGACTCGACGGTGAACAACCCGATCGAGGCCGTGGCCCAGTGGCGCGCCGGCAAGCTGCGCCCGCTGTGCGTGTTCGACGACACGCGCATGCCCTACAAGGCCAAGGTCACCGACACCATGTCCTGGAACGACGTCCCGACCTGCAAGGAGTCGGGCGTCCCCACCGACTACGTGATGCTGCGCGGCATCTTCATGGCCCCCGGCGTCAGCGCCGAGCAGATCGCCTACTACACCGACCTCATGAAGAAGGTGCGTGACACGCCCGACTGGAAAGAGTTCATGGAGAAGGGCGCGTTCAACACCACGGCCCTGGCCGGCGCCGAGTACCGCAAGTGGCTCGAAGCCGCCGAAGCCAACCATCGCCAGCTGATGACCGAAGCCGGCTTCATGGCGAAGTAAGCGCCGGCCACGTCGACTGGCGGTGGCCCGTGGCGCGCCGCCGGTTGACGCCGTGCCCCTCTCACGACCTACGCGGCGCCCTGCCGGGCGCGCCGCGCTGGCGGCCGGCCCGGCCGCCCTGCACCCTCGCGACCCCTGGAGCAAGCCATGTCCGACAACACCCACTCCGAAGAAGCCGACAGCCCTGCCGTGGCCAAGAACAAGACCGTCGACGCGATCGTCGCGGTGCTGCTGCTGATCGTCGGCGCCGTGGTCATCTTCGAGGCCCGGCGCCTGGGCGCAGAGTGGACCAGCGACGGCCCGGGCTCGGGCTACTTTCCCTTCTACATCGGCGTCATCCTGTGCATCTCGGCGCTGGGCATCCTGTACCAGTCGACCGTGGGCAAGAACCCCGACCACGACACCTTCGTCGACCGCGTGCAGCTCAAGCGCGTGGCCTCGGTCTTCGTGCCGGCCCTGGTCTACGTGCTGGCCATCATGTTCCTGGGCATCTACGTCGCCTCGGCGATCTACATCGCCCTGTTCATGGTGCTGCTGGGTGAGTACTCACCCGTGCGCAGCGTGTTGCTGGGCGTTGCCGTCAACGCCTTCTTCTTCGTCCTCTTCGAAGTCTGGTTCAAGGTGCCGCTGTTCAAGGGGTCGTTCGAGCCCTTGAGCTTCCTCGGTTACTGAGCCCGCCAGCCACCCCTACCGGAGTTCGATCAAATGGAAGAGTTCAGTTCGCTGATGCAGGGGTTCGCCGTCGTGCTGACGCCGTTGAACATCGGCCTGATGTTCGTCGGCATCATCCTCGGTGTGCTGATCGGTGTGCTGCCCGGCCTGGGCGGCGCCAACGGCGTGGCCATCCTTTTGCCACTGACCTTCACGATGTCGCCGACCTCGGCGATCGTGATGCTGTCGTGCATCTACTGGGGGGCGCTGTTCGGCGGCGCCATCACCTCCATCCTGTTCAACATCCCGGGCGAGCCGTGGTCGGTGGCCACCACCTTCGACGGCTACCCCATGGCCCAGAAGGGCCAGGCCGGCGCCGCGCTCACGGCGGCCTTCACCTCGTCGTTCATCGGTGCCTTCATCGCCGTGGTGATGATCACCTTCCTCGCGCCGCTGGTCGCGAAGTTCGCGTTGAAGTTCGGTGCGCCGGAGTTCTTCTCCGTCTACCTGCTCACCTTCTGCAGCTTCGTCGGCATGGGCAAGGGCTCGCCGTTCAAGATCCTGGTCTCGATGGCGCTGGGTTTTGCGCTGGCATCGGTCGGCATGGACACCGTCACCGGCCAGCTGCGCCTGACCTTCGGCATCCCCGACCTGATGCGCGGCTTCGACTTCCTGATCGCCGTCATTGGCCTGTTCGGCATCGGCGAGATCCTGCTGTCGATGGAAGAGGGCCTGAAGTTCCAGGGCAAGACCGCCAAGATCAACGCCAAGGTGGTGTGGGATACCTGGAAGGAACTGCCCAAGTACTGGGTGACGTCGCTGCGCAGCTCGCTCGTCGGCATCTGGATGGGCATCACCCCGGGCGGCGCGACGCCGGCCTCGTTCATGAGCTACGGCCTGGCCAAGAAGATGTCGCGCAACGGGCCGAAGTTCGGCACCGGCGAGATCGAGGGCGTGGTCGCGCCGGAGACGGCGGCGCACGCCGCGGGCACCAGCGCGCTGCTGCCGATGCTGGCGCTGGGCATCCCCGGCTCGCCGACGGCGGCCGTGCTGCTGGGCGGCCTGCTGATCTGGGGCCTGCAGCCCGGGCCGCTGCTCTTCGTCGAGCAGAAGGACTTCGTCTGGGGCCTGATCGCCAGCATGTACCTGGGCAACCTGGTCGGCCTGATCGTCGTGCTGACCACGGTGCCGCTGTTCGCGTCGATCCTGCGCATCCCGTTCTCGATCATCGCGCCGGTGATCATCGTGATCTGCGCCATCGGCGCCTACACGGTGCACAACGCCATGCTCGACATCTGGCTCATGCTGGGCTTCGGTGCCATGGGCTACGTGTTCAAGAAGCTCGACTTCCCGCTCGCGCCGCTGGTGCTGGCGCTGGTGCTGGGCGACAAGGCCGAAGACTCGTTCCGCCAGGCCATGCTGGTCTCGCAGGGCGACCTGATGATCATGTTCGCCAACCCGCTGGTCGGCTCGATCACCACGCTGGCCCTGCTCATGCTGCTGTGGCCCCTGATCTCCAAGGCTGTGGCGCTGTTCCGCGCGCCCAAGGCGGACGAGTTCGCGTCGCAGCGCGGCGTCGACTGATCCTGATCAAGCAGCCTGCGGCGCAACTGCCGCAGGCTCGCGCACAGACCCGCTTCGAAAGGATTGCACATGCCCGTCATCGCACTGACCCAAGGGATGGGGTCGCTGGCCCAGGACATCGCCGACCAGCTCGCCAAGGAACTGCAGATCAAGACGCTGCAGACCGAGGTGGCCCAGCACGTGGCCGAGAAGATGCACGTGTCCAAGAGCCTGATCAGCCGCGTGCGCAGCGGGCATGCCGGCCCCATCGAGCGCCTGAAGACCGACCACTCGAGCATCGCCATCTACACCGCCGAGGACGTGCTCGACACCGCGGCGCGCGGCGACGTCGTGCTGCGCGGCTGGGGCGCGAGCGTCCTGCTGCGGCCGGTGCCGCACGTGCCGTGCATCCGCATCATGCGGCCCTTCGCCAAACGCGTGCAGTGGCTGATGGCCGAGCTCGACACCGACGACATCGAACTCGCCGAGGCCGAGATCCGCCGCAGCGACCACGCCAACTCCAGCCGCATGCACCAGCAGTTCGGCGTCGACTGGGGCGACCCGGTGCTGTACGACATGGTGCTCAACACGGACCGCCTGTCGGTGGACACCTGCGTGTCCCAGATCAAGACGCTGGTGGCCCGACCCGAGTTCGCGCGGACCGAGGCCTCGCAGGCCCTGCTGGAAGGCATGGCGCTGAGCGCCCACGTGCGCGCCGCGCTGCGCGGGCACGACGAGACGCACGGCGTCGACGTCACCATCAACGCCGGCGGCGGCAGGGTCGCGCTCACGGGCATCGTGCTCAACGCCGCCGAACATGCGGCCGCCGAAGCGGTGGCTGCGGCCGTGCCGGGCGTGGTCAGCGTCGACAACCGGCTTCGCGTGATGGCCAGGTCGCGCCTCTTCCCGGCCGCGCGCGAGTAAGGGCAAGGACGCGCGCCGGCGGCCAAGTCGCCGGCATTGCACGTGGGCGGCGTGGCCGCGCGTGAAGCAGCCGCGCCACAGCACCCCACGCGCGGTGGATGCAATGCGGGTTACGGTCTGCCACTGTGCTGGCTAGACTTCACCCGACCGGCGCCTTTTGCCCGGCCCGCCCGCATGCCCCACCCGATCACGCTCTTGCGACGCGCCGCCCCGCGGGCGGGGTGGATGGCTGCCGTGTTGCCGACCATCGCCGCGGCCCAGGCGCCGCTGAACGAGACGCCGCCTGGCCCGGTGGGCGGCGTGCCCGCTCAGCTGCCGCGGCCGGGCCTGCCCGAGCTGACCGAGACCCAGGTGGCCCTGCCCCGCCCCGTGCGCGCGGCGCAGGCCACGCTCGGGCTGGGCCGCCAGCGGCTGGCGCTGGTCGTCGGGCGCGAGGAATCCTCCGAGCCGACACTGCTCGACGGCCTGGCGCCGCGCACGCTGGACGAGATCGCGCGCGAAGGCGCACGCCAGGCTTCGCGCCTCATGAGCCGCCTCGAGGCCGCCCCTGCCGGCGAGCGGCCGGTGTCGGAAGTGCCGCGGTCCACGGGCACGGTTGACGAGACGGTGCGCGCCCCCGCCGACAAGCCGCGCAAGCCGCCCGAAACGCCGCGCAGCAACCCCTTGGGCTGCGCCGAGGGCGACACCATCACCTGCCAGGTCGCCGACACCTGGAAGGGTGAGGTGGTGCGCGAATGCACCACCGCCATCGACGAGGTGCTGAGCGACGGCGCGCCGCGCGCCAACGGCCAGCAACTGCTGATGGACGCCCAGGACCGCGTGGCCGGAGAGTTCGAGGTGCCGCCGGTCGAGAGCAGCGGCCAATGGCGCCGCACCGCCTGCTACGCGCCCAGGCTGGGCCATCCCGTGGCCATCGAGATCGGGAACGCCGATCGCCGGGGCAAGCTGCTCGAGCGTGAGCGCATCGCCCTGCGGCATGCGCAGACGACAAGGGGCCAGCCCTGATGGCGGCATGGCACGGGCGCCTCGCGGCCACCTGCGCCTTGGCGGTCGCGCTGGCCCTGCTCGGCGGTTGCGCCAGCGGCCCGCGCACCGGCCGCGACGGCCCGCCTGCCAACCCGCCGTCCGACCTGGCGCAGCGGCCCGACGCCGTGCCGCGCATCGAGCCGCTGCGGGTCGGCGGCCCCAACAAGCCCTACGAGGTGATGGGCCGGCGCTACGTGCCCATGACCAACGACGCGCCGCTGCAGGAAAGTGGCCTGGCCTCGTGGTACGGCAGCAAGTTCCATGGCAACCCGACGGCCAGCGGCGAGCCCTACGACATGTACGCCATGACGGCGGCGCACAAGACCATGCCGTTGCCCAGTTATGCCCGCGTGCGCAACCCGGCCAACGGGCGCGAGATCGTGGTGCGCGTCAACGACCGCGGGCCCTTTGCCGACGGCCGGGTCATCGATCTCAGCTACACCGCCGCGCTCAAGCTGGGCGTGCTGCGCGGCGTGGCGCCGGTGCAGGTGCAGCGCCTGACCTTCGACGACATCCGCAGCGGGCGCTGGCGCGATGGCGGCGGTGACGTGGTCGCGGCGCTGGCGCCCGCGCCGGTGGCCGTCGCCCTTCCTGCTTCGGCAACCGCGGCCATCGCGCCGCCGCCCCTGGCCGGCAGCGCGTCCCTGCCGGTTGACGACCCCGCGCCCGGCGACGACGCCGCGGGCGACGCCGGCTTCTGGCTGCAGCTGGGCGCATTCCGCTCGCGCGACAGCGCGCTGCGCCTGCGCCAGCAGCTGCTCGACGGTGCCGAGCGTGCCTTCCCCGCCGTGGCGGTGTTCGAGCTGGGCGGCTGGTACCGGGTGCAGGCCGGCCCCTACGCCACGCGCGCCGTCGCACTGCAAGCCGCCGACGCCGGCCTGCGCCAGGGCGGGCGCAACGCGGTGGTGATCGAGCGAGGCCCATCCCTAGGACGCTGAGCGGCCCGTCTTGCCGCTGCAGCGCTTTGCGTCGATGCTCGTCTCCGGAAACAGGAGACTGCCATGAACCCCCGCGATCCCGGCGCCGCAGCGCCCATCACCTTCGTCGTCCCCGGCCAGCAGCAGGTCAGCCGCAGCGGCACGGCCGCCGCCACGCCCGCCCTGGGCGGGCTGGCGGCGCAGGTCAAGGCCTCGGTGCGCGTGGCCGCGCGGCGCGGCAGCGGCGACGCCGTGCGCGTGAGCGCGGTGCCGGGCGAGGACGTGGTGCTGCTGCAGATCGCCGGCGGCCCAGCGCTGGTGCTGCACCCCGAGACCGCGCGCGATCTCATGCTGGGCCAGGGCACGGTGGCGCGCAGCGCGCCGGGGGCCGGCAGCGGCGACATCGTCGTGCCCAGCCAGCTGCGCTGGCGCGGGCTGGAGCAGGCCGCCCCCACGCGCAGCGGCGGCTTCCTGGGCGATGTGGTGCTGCAGGTCTTCGAGGTGCTGACGGGCTTCGCGAAAGACACCGCGGTCGACTTCGCCACCAGCGCCGTGGTGCAGAAGGTCGACGGCCAGGTCGACGCCGGCGTCTACGCGCTCAAGCGCGAGTCGCTGGCACCGCTGAAGGGCAGCGGCCTCAAGCTGGCCCAGGTGCCGGCGCCCGAGCAGCCGGCCACGCAGCCGCTGCTGGTGCTGCTGCACGGCACCTTCGTCGACACCTTCAGCACCTTCGGCAAGCTGTGGGCGCTGCACCCGCAGCGCGTCACCGAGCTGTTTGCGTTCTACGGCGGGCGCGTCTACGCGCTCGACCACCCCACGGTCGGCCGCAGCCCCATCGACAACGCATTAACGCTGGTGCAGGCCCTGCCCGCGGGCGCGCGGCTGCACCTGGCCACGCACTCGCGCGGCGGCCTGGTGGCCGAGGTGCTGGCGCTGGTGGCGGAACGCGTGGCCGCCGGCCGGCCTCTGGACGCCGACGACTACGCCCACTTCGACGGTGACGACCATGCGGCGCACCGCCAGGCGCTGAAGGCCCTGGCCGCGGCCGTGGCCGCCAAGGGCATCCGCGTCGACCGCGTGGTGCGCGTGGCCTGCCCGGCGCGCGGCACGCTGCTGGCCAGCAAGCGGCTCGACGCCTACCTCTCGGTGCTGCGATGGAGCATCGAACTCGCCGGCGTGCCGGTGCTGCCCGCGGTGGTCGACTTCCTGGCCGAAGTGGCGCGGCGCCGCGCGCGGCCCGACGAGCTGCCGGGCCTGGCCAGCATGATCCCCGACACGCCGCTGGTGAACTGGCTCAACGGTGCCGAGGAGCCCATCACCGGCGAGCTGCGCGTGGTGGCCGGCGACCTGCAGGGCGACAGCGTGGGCTCGTGGCTCAAGACCTTGCTGGCCGACGCCTACTACTGGACCGACAACGACATCGTCGTGCAGACGCGCAGCATGTACGGCGGTGCGCCGCGCGCCGTCGGCGCCAGCTTCCTGCTCGACCAGGGCGGCAAGAGCACGCACTTCAACTACTTCGCCAACGAGCGCACGGCGACGGCCGTGGTGGGCGCGCTGACGCAGGCCGCGCCGGCGGGCTTCCGCCCCATAGGGCCGCTGTCGTGGGCCGGGCAGGACAGCGGCGGCCTGCGCGCGGCGCGGCGCGCCCCCGACGACGGCCGCCCGGTCAGCGAGAAGCCGGCGGTGTTCGTGCTGCCCGGCATCCTGGGCAGCCACCTCAAGGCCGGCGACAAGCGCATCTGGCTCAGCCTGCGACTGGTGGGCGGCCTGGGCAAGCTGAAGTACACGCCCGGCGTGGCCGACAACGTGCTGCCCGACGGCCCCATCGGCATGATCTACGACGACCTCGTCGACTTCCTGGCGCGCACGCACGAGGTCATCCCCTTCGCCTACGACTGGCGCCGGCCGATCGAGGAAGAAGCCCGCCGCCTCGCCGCCGCGGTGGACGCCGCGCTGGATGCGCGCAATGCCAGCGGCCAGCCGGTGCGGCTGCTGGCGCACAGCATGGGCGGCGTGGTGGCGCGCACGATGCAGCTCGAACGCCCCAAAACCTTCGCGCGGCTGATGCAGCGCGACGGCGCGCGTCTCGTCATGCTGGGCACGCCCAACGGCGGCTCGTGGGCGCCGATGCAATGCCTGAGCGGCGACGACACCTTCGGCAACGCGCTGGCGGCCTTCGGCTCGCCGCTGCGCGACCGCCAGGCACGGCAGCTGATGGCCGAGTTCCCGGGCTTCATCCAGCTGCAGGCGGCGCTGCGCGACGACGCCATGAGGCTGCACGACGAGACCACCTGGCGCCGCCTGGCCGCCGACGACCTGAAGCGCGTGCAAGAGGCCAACTGGTGGCACCGCTACGCCGGCGAGCAGGTCGACGCGGCGTACGAGTGGGGCGTGCCGCCGCAGGCCGTGCTGGACCAGGCGCGCGCGCTGCGCGAAAGGCTGGACGCCCAACGTGAGGACGCGCTGCGCAGCTTCGCCGACAAGACGCTGCTCGTGGTGGGCCATGCCAAGTTCACGCCCGACGGCTACGAGTGGGGCGAAGACGGCTTCAGCTACCTCGATGCCACCGACGGCGGTGACGGCCGCGTGCCGCTGGCCAGCGCGCTGCTGCCCGGCGTGCGCACCTGGACGCTCGATCGCGAGCACGGCAGCCTGCCCGACGCCGAGAGCGCCTTCGACGCCTACCTCGAACTGCTGACGCGCGGCGACACCACGCGCCTGCCGCGCCTGGGCGGCGACGGCGCGACGGCCAGCCTTCGCGGCGGCGCGGCCGCCCAGTCCCGCGCGGCGCCGGTGCACGTGCGCAGCCGGCCGTCGCGCGAACGGCCCAGCGCCCGCCCCGCCGAGACCGAGGCTGCCGTCTTTGCGGTGCGCGTGCCGGCGGTCGAATCTGCGGCCGGCCCGCAGGGTGCGGCGCTGCGCGTCACGGTGCTCAACGGCAACCTGTGTTTCATCAAGCAGCCGCTGATGGTGGGCCATTCGCGATCGCTGTCGCTCACCGGCAGCGAGGCGGTGGTCAACTCGCTGATCGGCGGCGGCATGCGCGCCGCGCTCAACGCCGGCCTCTACCCCGACCTGCCGGGCACACACCAGCTGTTCCTGAACGCGCGCGCCGACCCCGAGAACCCCTGGCGCACGCCGCAGCCGTCGTGCGTGGTGGTGGTGGGCCTGGGCGCCGAAGGCAAGCTCACCGAACAGGACCTCGTGCGCACCGTGCGCCAGGGCACCATGGCCTGGGCCCAGCGCACGGCCGAGGCCGGCGGCGCGCCGGCGGTGATCGAGCTGGCCGCCACGCTGATGGGCAGTGGCGGCGCCGGCATGAACGCCAGCAACGCCGCGCGCGCCATCGCCCAGGGCGTGATGGAGGCCAACACGCGCATGCAGGCCAGCGGCTGGCCGCTGGTGAGCCAGCTCACGCTGGCCGAGCTCTACCTCGAGCGCGCCTCCGACGCCTGGCAGGGCCTGCAGGTGCTGGCCGAGGCGGCGCCCGGCCGCTACGACATCACGCCCGTGATCCACAGCGGCATCGGCTCGCTGCGGCGGCAGATCGACAGCGGCTACCGCGGTGCCGACTACGACTTCATCACCGCGCTCAGCCCCAGCGAGGACACCGTCGCCTTCTCGCTGGACACCAAGCGCGCACGCACCGAGGTCAAGGCGCAGAGCACGCAGGGCAAGCTGCTGCGCGACCTGGTGGCCCGCGCCTCGACGGCCAGCAACCAGGACCCGCGGCTGGGCCGCACGCTGTTCCAGCTGCTCGTGCCCACCGAGGTCGAACCCTTCCTGGCCGGCACCAGCCGCATGCTGCTGGAGCTGGACGACCGCACCGCCGCCATCCCCTGGGAGCTGCTGGACACGCGCAGCGACGACAGCAGCAGCGACGACCGCCCGTGGGCGATACGCACCCAGCTGCTGCGCAAGCTGCGCCAGGAGCAGTACCGCCAGCTGGTGCAGGACGCGAGCGCCGACGACGCCGTGCTCGTCATCGGCGAGCCGCAGGTCGACACCCAGGCCTACGCCGAGCTGCCCGGCGCGCGCCACGAGGCCGAGGCCGTGGTGGCCGCGATGTCGGGCCCGGGCGGCCTGCAGGCCCAGCGCGTGACGGCGCTGGTGGACGGCAACGATGCCTCCAGCGTCATCAACGCGCTGTTCGAGCGCCGCTACCGCGTCGTGCACGTGGCCGGCCACGGCGAGCCGCCGCGCGTGGACGCCGCCACCGGCAAGCTGCTGAGCAAGGGCGGCGTGGTGCTGTCCGACGGCACCTTCCTGGGCAGCGACGAGATCAACAGCATGCGCACCGTGCCCGAGCTGGTGTTCGTCAACTGCTGCCACCTGGCCGCGCGCGACGCCGGCCAGGTGCTGCAGAGGGGCTTCAACCGCGCCGAGTTCGCACGCTCGGTGGCCGACTCGCTGATCGAAATCGGCGTGCGCTGCGTCATCGCCGCCGGCTGGGCCGTGGACGACAAGCCGGCGCAGGTGTTCGCCACCACCTTCTACCGCGAGATGCTCGACCGCAAGCCCTTCATCACCGCCGTGGCGATGGCACGCGAGGCCTGCTGGAACGCGGACCGCCGCAGCAACACCTGGGCCGCCTACCAGGCCTACGGCGACCCCAACTGGACCTACC
Source organism: Leptothrix sp. (in: b-proteobacteria) (assembly GCA_013822265.1). Lineage (GTDB taxonomy): Bacteria > Pseudomonadota > Gammaproteobacteria > Burkholderiales > Burkholderiaceae_C > Rubrivivax. The sequence continues at coordinate 8,857 of PNKD01000036.1, read as the reverse complement.
GCCGCAGCGCCGAAGAATGCGACAGCACGCCACCGCCGCCGCGCGAGGAGTTCGACGGCGTGGCCTCGCCTTTGGGCCTGGCGCTGGCGCTGGAAGAGCTGGCGGTGAAGTCCAAGTTCATGCGCGCCGACGCCGCCACCCAACTGGAGAAGGTGCGCCACCTCGAGGCCCGCTTCGCCACCCTGTGGGGCGGCATGGGCGCGGTGGCCGAGGCCTTCGGCCTGGCCTACGCCGAAGCCGGCGACCGCGACACGGCCATCGAGTGGTACCGCCGCGCGCTGCTGGCCAACGACGCCAGCGCCTCGATCAAGGCGCACGAGCAACTCGGCAACCTGCGTGCCCGCCGCGGCTGGGCGCGCGCCGACGCCACCACCGACGCCGCGGCGCTGGACAGCGCGCGCGACGAGATCGTGCACGCGCTGCACGACCTGCAGGCCCTGGCCGCGCTGCAGCCGACGATGGAGCGGCACAGCCTTTGCGGCTCGGCCCTCAAGCGCCTGGGCATGCTCGAGACCCAGGCCCGCCGCCCGGCCGCGGCGCGCACGGCACTGCATGCCGCTGCCGAGGCCTACCGGCAGGCCGAGGCGCTGGCCGCCAGCACGCAGGATGCCGAGCTGCTGTTCTACCCGGCACTCAACCGCATGGCGCTCGAGCTGGTGGCCCACCTGGGCGACCCCGCCTGGCCCGGCTTCCACGCCGAGGCCACGGCGGCGGTGGCCGGCAGCCTGCAGGCCACCGCCGCCAGCGACCCCGACTTCTGGTGCCATGCCGGCATCGTCGAGCTCGACGTGCTGGTGGCCGTGGCCGGCGCGGGCCTGGCCGCCGCGCTGCCGGCCATCGAGGCCGCCTACGCCGCACTGCAGGGCCGCCTGTCGGGCATCAACCTGTGGGGCTCGGTGGCCGACCAGGCGCGTTTTGTACTCGGCGCCTACGCCGCCGCGGCCAGCGGCGCGGAAGCGGCGGCGGCGCAGGCGCTGCAGGCACAGCTGCGGCGTTATGCCGCCGGCACGGCGGCCTGAGCCTGCAACCGCGGCCCGCCCCGGGCGCGGTGCGGGGCGCGCGGCTCAGCGCCCGCCGGCGACGTCGACGAGGGCGCCGGTGGTGTAGCTGGACAGCGGCGACAGCAGCCACAGGATGGCCTGCGCCACCTCATCGGCGGAGCCCGGGCGCTGCATCGGCACCGTCGGTGCCAGGCGCGCTGCGCGGTCGGGCTGGCCGCCGCTGGCGTGGATCTCGGTCTCGATGATGCCGGGCCGCACCGCGTTCACGCGCACGCCCTCGGCCGCCACCTCGCGCGCCAGGCCGATGGTGAAGCTGTCCACCGCACCCTTGGCCGCGGCGTAGTCGACGTACTGCGCCGGTGCGCCCAGCCGCGATGCCGCCGAGCCGAGGTTGACGATGGCGCCGCCCGCACCGCCGTGGCGCGTGCTCATGCGCCGCACCGCCTCGCGGGCGCAGAGCATGGTGCCCAGCACGTTGACGGCGAGCATGCGCTCCAGCCGCGGCGCGCTCATCTCGTCCAGCCGCGCGGCGCGGTCGACGACACCGGCGTTGTTCACCAGCCCGGCGAGCACGCCGCCGCCGTCGGCCGCATGGCGGTCGAGTGTCGCGAACATGGCCCGCACCTGGCCCTGCCGCGAGACGTCGGCGCACAGCGTCAGCGCACGCCGCCCCTGGGCCCGCACGGCGTCGGCCACGGCCTCGGCGGCGGCCTCGTCATTGGCGTAGTTGATGGCCACGTCCCAGCCCTGGGCGGCGGCCAGGCGCGCCGTGGCCGCGCCGATGCCGCGGCTGGCGCCGGTGACGAGCAGGAGCGGGGTCGGGCTCATGCCGTCATTGTGTGCGCTGCCCCGGGGGCGCACCCCGATGGGCGGCATGTGTGTGCTGGGACAAAATGGGCCACGGACCCCAAGAACCACGACGGAGACAGACGATGCAAAGAAGACAGCTGCTTCAGGCCACCTCGGCCGCCCTGCTGGCCGCGCCGGCCCTGCTGCGCGCGCAGGCGATCGAGAAGACCAAGGTCACGCTGGCGGTGGGCGGCAAGAACCTGCTGTACTACCTGCCGCTGACCATCGCCGAACAGCGCGGCTACTTCAAGGACGAGGGGCTGAACGTCGAGATCGTCGACTTCGCCGGCGGCTCGCGCGCCCTGCAGGCCGTCGTCGGCGGCAGTGCCGATGTCGTCAGCGGGGCTTTCGAGCACACCGTGAACATGCAGGCCAAGGGCCAGCGCCTGCGCGCCTTCGTGCTGCAGGGCCGCGCGCCGCAGATCGTGCTGGGCATCAACCCCAAGACGATGCCCAACTTCAAGTCGGTGGCCGACCTCAAGGGCAGGAAGATCGGCGTCACCGCGCCGGGCTCCAGCACCAACGTGATGGTCAACTTCATACTCGCCAAGGCGGGGCTCAAGCCAACGGACGTCTCGATCATCGGCGTCGGCGCCTCGCAGGGCGCGGCGGCGGCGATGCGTTCCGGGCAGATCGACGCCCTCAGCAACCTCGACCCGGTGATCACGCTGCTGCAACGCAGCGGCGACCTCAAGGTGGTCAGCGACACGCGCATCGTGGCCGAGGCCGAGAAGGTCTTCGGCGGCCCCATGCCCGCCGGCTGCCTGTACGCGCCGCAGGCCTTCATCGACAAGAACCCGGCCACCACGCAGGCGCTGGCCAACGCCATGGTGCGCGCCAACAAGTGGATTCAGGGCGCCGGCCCCGGCGACATTATCAAAAACGTGCCCGAGGCCTACCTGCTCGGTGACCGCGCCGTCTACATCGACGCCTTCCTGGCCGCCAAGGGCGCGCTGTCGCCCGACGGCAGCTTCCCCGAGAAGGGCGCCGACACCGCGCTGCGCGCGCTGGCCAGCATCGACGCCGAGATCGGCAAGGCCAAGCTCGACCTGGCCGCGGTGTGGACCAACGACTTCGTGAAGAAGGCCAACGCGAAGTACCCGAAAGGTTGACCGTGGCCGAGGTCGAAGCCGCGGCGGCGCTGGCGCTGCACGATGTGTCCTGCACCTTCGTCAGCAAGCACGCTCCCGGCCAGCGCTACACCGCGGTGCGCGACGTCACGCTGACCGTGGGCGCGGGCGAGTTCGTCAGCGTCGTCGGCCCCACGGGTTGCGGCAAGAGCACGCTGCTCAACGTCGCGGCCGGGCTGCTGGCGCCCAGCACGGGCAATGTGCAGATTTTCGGCGCGCCGCTGACGGGCGTGAATGCCCGCGCCGGCTACATGTTCCAGGCCGAGAGCCTGATGCCGTGGCGCACCGCGCTGGGCAACGTGATGGCCGGGCTCGAGTTCCGCGGCATCGCCGACGCAAAGCCGCGCGCCGAGGAGTGGCTGCGCCGCGTCGGCCTCGGCGGCTTCGGCGACCGCTACCCGCACCAGCTCTCGGGCGGCATGCGCAAGCGCACGAGCTTGGCACAGACCCTGGCGCTCGACCCCGACATCATCCTCATGGACGAGCCGTTTTCGGCGCTCGACATCCAGACGCGGCAGCTGATGGAAAACGAGGTGCTCGAACTCTGGCAGGCGAAGAAGAAGGCCGTGTTGTTCATCACCCACGATCTCGACGAAGCCATCGCGATGAGCGACCGCGTGGTCGTGCTCAGCGCCGGCCCGGCCAGCCACCCGATCGGCGAGTTCGTGATCGACATCCCGCGCCCGCGTGACGTGGCCGAGATCAAGACCACGCCGCGCTTCATCGAACTGCACGCCGCCATCTGGGCCGTGCTGCGCGACGAGGTGCTGAAGGGTTATGCGCAACAACTTCAGGTGAAGGCGACGGCATGAAGTACCTGCGCCTGTGGCAGGCCAGCCTGCTGGCCGCGCTGTTCACCGTCTGGTGGGCGATGACCACGCCCGGCCTGCTGCCGACCTTCATGTTCGACAACGAGCGCCAGGCCGCGTTCTTCTTCGGCGAACCGCTCAAGGTGCTGGCGCGCATCTGGGTCTGGTTCGTCACCGAGGCCGACATCTACCGCCACCTGGCGGTGACGCTGGTCGAGACGCTGCTGGCCTTCGGCGTCGGCTCGGTGCTGGGGCTGGGGGCGGGGCTGTGGCTGGCGCTGTCGCCCATGGCCAGCGCGCTGCTCGAGCCCTATGTCAAGGCGCTGAACAGCATGCCGCGCATCATCCTGGCGCCCATCTTCAGCGTCTGGTTCGGCCTGGGCATCGCCAGCAAGGTGGCCCTGGGCGTGACGCTGGTGTTCTTCATCGTCTTCTTCAACGTCTACCAGGGCGTGAAGGAGGTCAGCCCGGTGGTGCTGGCCAACGCGCGCATGCTGGGCGCCAGCAACCAGCAGCTGCTGCGCCACGTCTACCTGCCCAGCGCCACGAGCTGGGTCTTCTCCAGCCTGCACACCAGCGTCGGCCTGGCCTTCGTGGGCGCGGTGGTGGGCGAGTACCTGGGCTCCAGCCAGGGCGTGGGCTACCTCATCCTGCAGGCCGAGGGCACCTTCGACATCAACACCGTGATGGCCGGCATCCTGGTGCTGACGGCCTTTGCGCTGGCGCTCGACGCCGCTGTCGGCCGCGTCGAGAAACACCTGATGAAGTGGCAGCCACGGGCGGGCGAGACCGAGAAGCTCTGACGCGCGCCGGCGCTGCGGCCAGAATGGTAGCTGCCCCACAGCGCCCCGCAGCAGCCCACATGGCCAAGGACTTCGACACCCTGGAGGACAGCAACCGCTCCTCCAACCCCAGCATCCACGACGTCTCCGACCCGGCGCGGCGCACGCTGCTGCGCGGCGGGCTGGGGGCCTCGCTGGGCGCGCTGCTGGCACCGCTGGCCGGCTGCCAGGCGCTGCCGCCGGCGCCGGGCGGCACGGGCGGTCCGGCACTGGGTTTCAGCGCGGTGGCCGCCTCGGCTGCCGATGCCGTGATCGTGCCGCCCGGCTACACCGCCACGCCGCTGGCCCCCTGGGGCGAACCGGTGGGCATCGCCGGCGCGATGCCGGCCTTCAGGTTCGACGCCGGCAACAGCGCCGACGAGCAGGCCGTGCAAATGGGCATGCACCACGACGGCCTGGAGTACTACGCGCTGGACGGCTCGCGCCGCGGCCTGCTGGCGGTGAACCAGGAGTACACCGACGAGAGCCTGCTGCACGGCGACGGCCAGGCCGCCTTCAGCCTGGAGAAGGTGCGCAAGTCGCAGGCCGCGCACGGCATCACGGTGATCGAGGTCGAACGGCGAGACCAGCAGTTCGAGGTCGTGCGCCCCTCGCGCTACGCACGGCGCATCACCGCGAACACGCCCTTCGCCATTGGCGGGCCCGCCGCCGGCCATCAGCTGATGAAGACCGCGGCCGACCCCGCCGGCCGCACCGTGCTGGGCACGATCGGCAACTGCGCCAGCGGCAAGACGCCGTGGGGCACCTATCTCTCGGGCGAAGAGAACTGGGCCAACTACTTCACCGCCGCGGACACGCCCACCGCGCACGAAAGGCGCTGGGGCATAAACCGCGCCACGTATTACCGCTGGCCCGAATTCGACGAGCGCTTCGACACCGTGCGCCACCCCAACGAGCCCAATCGCTTCGGCTGGGTGGTCGAGGTCGACCCGGCCGACCCGACCAGCACGCCCGTCAAGCGCACCGCGATAGGCCGCGGCGCGCACGAAGGCGCGTGGGTCGCCGTCACCAAGGACCAGCGCGCCGTGGTCTATTCGGGCGAGGACGCGCGCTTCGAGTACATCTACAAGTTCGTCAGCCGCGACCGCATCCAGCCCGCCGGCAACGGCAAGACCGCAGCGCAGGCCAACGCCACGCTGCTGGACCACGGCACGCTCTATGTCGCACGCTTCGATGGCGACGGCAGCGGCCGCTGGCTGCCGCTGGTGCATGGCGCCGCGGCCGGGCGCGGCCCGCTGACGACCGAGGCCGGCTTTGCCGACCAGGGCGAGGTGGTGATCAAGGCGCGCCAGGCCGCGGACCTGCTGGGCGCCACCAAGATGGACCGGCCCGAATGGCTGGCCATAGACCCGGCCAGCGGCTGGGTCTACTGCACGCTGACCAACAACCCGGCACGCGGCACGGCGGGCCAGCCCGGCGTCGACGCCGCCAATCCGCGTGCGCGCAACACCATGGGCCACATCATCCGCTGGCAGGAGCAGGGCGACTTCTCCGGCGAGACCTTCCAGTGGAACCACCTGCTGCTGGCCGGCGACCCTGCCAATCCACGCGCCGCGGCCAAAGGCAATGTGCGGGGCGACGCCTTCGCCGGGCCCGACACCATCGCCTTCGACAAGCGCGGCGTGCTCTGGATAGGCACCGACCATGACGGCAGCAACCAGGGCGAGTTCGCGCGCATGGGCAACAACCAGTTGCTGGCATGCAACCCGGTCAGCGGCGAGGTGCGGCGTTTTCTCGTCGGCCCCAAGCACTGCGAGATCACCGGCCTGACCTGGACACCCGACGGCCGCACGATGTTCCTCAACGTCCAGCACCCCGGATCGGGCTCACCGCGCGACGGCAGCACCCCGCGCCAGCACTCGAACTGGCCCGACTTCAACCCTGCGGGCCGGCCGCGTTCATCCACCGTGGTCGTGCGGCGGCACGATGGCGGGGTCATCGGTGCCTGACCGCGGCGTGCCGGGCCGGGCACGGTTTCACTTCGCCGTCGGCATCACGAATTCGGCGCCCTTGGCGATGCTGTCGGGCCAGCGCTGCATCACGCTCTTCTGCTTGGTATAGAAGCGCACGCCCTCCTCGCCGTAGGCGTGCATGTCGCCGAACAGGCTCTTCTTCCAGCCGCCAAAGCCGTGCCAGGCCATGGGCACGGGGATGGGCACGTTGATGCCCACCATGCCGACCTGCACCCGCCGGCTGAACTCGCGCGCCACGCCGCCGTCGCTGGTGAACAGGGCGACGCCGTTGCCGAACTCGTGCGCGTTGATCAATTCGAGCGCATCCGCGAAAGTCGGCACACGCACACAAGCCAGAACCGGGCCGAAGATTTCTTCCTTGTAGATGCGCATCGAGGGCGTGACGCGGTCGAACAGCGTGCCGCCGGTGAAGAAGCCGGCCTCGAAGCCCGGCACCTTCAGGCCACGGCCGTCGACGACCAGCTTGGCACCTTCGTGCACGCCGGTGGCGATGTAGCCCTCGATGCGGTCACGTGCCTCCTTGGTGACGATGGGGCCCATCTCGGCGTCGAGCTCCATGCCGTTCTTGACCTTCAGCGCCTGCGCGCGTTCGGCCAGCATGGGGACGATCTTGTCGGCCACATCGCCCACCAGCACGGCCACGCTGATGGCCATGCAGCGTTCGCCGGCACTGCCGTAGCCGGCGCCGATCAGCGCATCCACCGCCTGGTCGAGGTTGGCGTCGGGCATCACCACCATGTGGTTCTTGGCTCCGCCCAGCGCCTGCACGCGCTTGCCGTGGCGGGCGCCGGTCTCGTAGAGGTACTGGGCGATGGGCGTGGAGCCGACGAAGCTCAGCGCCTTCACGTCGGGGTGATGCAACAGCGCGTCGACCGCGACCTTGTCGCCGTTGACCACGCTGAAGACACCGTCGGGCAGGCCGGCCTCCTGCAACAGCTGGGCCATCAGCAACGCCGGGCTGGGGTCGCGCTCGCTCGGCTTCAAGATGAACGCGTTGCCGCAGGCCAGCGCCACCGGGAACATCCAGCACGGCACCATGCACGGGAAGTTGAACGGCGTGATGCCGGCCACCACGCCCAGCGGCTGGCGCAGCGTCCAGTTGTCGATGCCGGTGGAGACCTGGTCGGTGTAGTCGCCCTTGAGCAACTGCGGCACGCCGCAGGCGAATTCGACGATGTCGATGCCGCGGCTGACCTCGCCCTGGGCGTCGGTGAAGACCTTGCCGTGCTCGGCGGTGATCATCGCGGCCAGCTCGTCCCTGTGGCGGTTCATCAGCGCCAGGAAGTTGTTCATCACGCGGGCGCGGCGGATCGGCGGCATCTCGCCCCAGGCCGGCTGGGCGGCGGCCGCAGCCGTCACCGCGGCGTCGACATCGGCTGCGCTGGCCAGCAGCACCTGACGGGCTTCGGTGCCGGTGGCGGGGTTCCAGACCGTCTGCTGCCGGTTGCCGCTGCCGCGGTGCGAGGCGCCGGCAACCCAGTGCGTGATGTCGGCCGTGGCGGTGTAGGGATCGGGTGCGCGCATGGCTGGGCTCCGGTGGGCAGTGAGCCCGACAGTCTAACCAGACCACTTTGCCGGGCCCTGCGGTCAACCACAGCCAGCCCCTCGCCGGCGTCGCCCAAAAAAGAACCCGCTGCTTTCGCAGCGGGTTGTTGCAAGTCCTCCGGAGAGGACGTCGTTGGGACGGGTGGGGTGCCGTGCTGCAGGACAATCGCGCTCCAACATGGCACCGAGCGCCCGTAATCTAGCGGGTGCGGGGTGCCGGCCACATCCCTAATGGAGGGGAATCCGCATGAGTAGCCCGAACGCGCCGACGCTGTCGGACACCGACCTGCTGCGCCTGGAGACCCTGCTCGACAGCCTGCCTCAGCCGCTGCAGCCCATGGACGTCAGCGCGCTCGACGGCTATCTGTGCGGCGTGCTGCTGCAGCCCCGCCCCGTGGCGCCGGCGCAGTGGCTGGCCCGCGTGAGCGACATGGACGGCCGCCCGGCGCCCGCCGGCCCGGCACTCGACGAGTTGCAGGCGCTGGTACGCCGCCGCCATGCCGAACTCGACCAGGCCATCGCGCAGCGCCAGTGGTTCGACCCCTGGATCTACCAGCTCGAAGACGCCGACGGCCCGACCGAGAGTGTGCTGCCCTGGGTCGCCGGCTTTGCCGCGGCGATGGACGCCTTTCCGGACCTGATGGCGATGGGCGACACCGAACTGGTCGAGCCGCTGGCGCTGCTGTTCATGCACTTCGACCCCGAGGA
>PNKD01000035.1 GCA_013822265.1 Leptothrix sp. (in: b-proteobacteria) | reverse complement strand
TGGTGTAGGCGCCCAGGAAGATGGCGCCGGCGTGACGCAGCAACGCCTCCCAGCGCCCGGGTTCGCGCGAGCTGACCTCGAGGTGCTCGGGCGCGATGCGGTTGCTGATCTCGCAGGCCTCTTCCATCGAGCGCGTGAGGATCAGCGCGCCGCGCCCTTCCAGGCTGGCGTGTATGACCTCGCGGCGCGGCATGGCGGGCAGCAGGCGGTCCATGGCGGCCCGCACCTGGGCGATGTAGGCGGCGTCGGGGCACAGCAGGATGCTCTGCGCCAGCTCGTCGTGCTCGGCCTGGCTGAAGAGGTCCATCGCCACCCAGTCGGGCGGCGTGCTGCCGTCGGCCAGCACCAGGATCTCGCTCGGGCCCGCGATCATGTCGATGCCGACCTGGCCGAAGACACGGCGCTTGGCGCTGGCGACATAGGCATTGCCCGGGCCGGTGATCTTGTCGACGCGCGGCACCGTGGCCGTGCCGTAGGCCAGCGCGGCCACGGCCTGCGCGCCGCCGAGGGTGAAGACACGTTGCACACCGGCGACGAAGGCCGCGGCCAGCACCAGTGCGTTGCGCTCGCCCTTGGGCGTGGGCACGACCATGATGATTTCGCGCACGCCGGCCACCTGCGCCGGTATCGCGTTCATCAGCACGCTGCTCGGATAGGCGGCCTTGCCACCGGGCACGTAGATGCCCACGCGGTCCAGCGGCGTGACCTTCTGGCCCAGGCGCGTGCCGTCACGGTCGGTGTACTGCCAGCTGCGGCTGCTGGCGTCGAGCTGGCGGCGGTGGTAGTCGCGCACGCGCTCGGCGGCGGCCTGCAGCGCGCTGCGCTGCGCCGGCGTGATGGCCTCGAAGGCGGCACGCAGTTCGTCGGCGCCGATTTCCAGATCGGCCATGGCCGCCGCCTGCACGCCGTCGAAACGCGCCGTCAGGTCCAGCAGCGCCGCGTCGCCGCGCGAGCGCACGTCGGCGATGATCTCGGCCACACGCGTCTCGATGGCGGCATCGGTCTCGGCCGACCAGTGCAGCACGCGCTGGAACTCGGCCTCGAAGCCGGTGGCCGTCGTGGCCAGCTGGCGAATCTGCACGGGCGGTGGCACGGCCGCGTCGGCGTTCATGCCTGCGACCCCACCGCCGCCTCGAAGGCGTCGATCAGCGCCCGCAGCGGCTCACGCTTGAGCTTCAGCGCCGCCGGGTTGACGACCAGGCGCGAGCTGATGTCCATGATCTTCTCCACCTCGACCAGGTGGTTGGCCTTGAGCGTGCTGCCGGTGGACACGAGGTCGACGATGGCGTCGGCCAGCCCGGTCAGCGGCGCCAGCTCCATGGAGCCGTAGAGCTTGATGAGGTCGACGTGCACGCCCTTGCTGGCGAAGAACTGCCGTGCCAGGTGCGTGTACTTGGTGGCCACCTTCAGCCGCGAACCCTGCTTGACGGTGGCGGCGTAGTCGAAGCCCTCGCGCACCGCCACGCTGAGGCGGCAGCGCGCGATGTTCAGGTCGAGCACGCGGTACAGGCCGGCACCGCCTTGCTCGCCATTGCCTTCCAGCAGCACGTCGAGCCCGGCTACGCCGAGGTCGGCGCCGCCGTGCTGCACGTAGGTGGGCACGTCGCTGGCGCGCACCAGCACCACGCGCACGTCGGGCCGGCTGGTGCCGATGATGAGCTTGCGGCTCTTTTCGGGGTCTTCGAGCACCTCGATGCCGGCGGCGCGCAGCAGCGGCAGCGAGTCGTCGAAGATGCGGCCCTTGGACAAGGCGAGCGTGATCATCGGTGGCGTGCTTCCGTCGATGCGCTTCAAGGCCCGCTGGCCGCGCCCCGGTGTTGCAGGTGGCGCAGGGCGACCCCTGCGGCGCACCGCAAGGGGTTGGTCAGTGGTGGTGCGGCGCCGCAGCGCTGGGCTCGGCGGCCGAAGCCGCGTACTCGGTGGGCGTGAAGGTCTTCATCGACAGGGCGTGAATCTGTTCGCGCATTCTATCGCCCAGGGCCGCATAGACACGCTGGTGGCGGCGCACGCGCGACAGCCCTTCGAACTCGGCCGAGACGATGGTGGCGAAGAAGTGGCGGCCATCGCCGTCGACCTCGACGTGCGTGCAGGGCAACCCGGCGGCGATGAAGTCGCGGACCTGCGTGGGGGTGGGGTCGGCCATGGGGTGATTGTCTCCACTTTCCGGGTCAGGACCGGATCTTGTAACCGATGGACAGCAGGCGCAGCGCGACACCGGCGACGATCGCGAAACTGCAGCACACCACCAGCAGGCTGAGCCAGGGCGAGGCGTCGCTGACGCCGAAGAAGCCGCGCCGGAAGCCGTCGATCATGTAGAAGAACGGGTTGAGGTGGCTCAGCGCCTGCCAAACGCCGGGCAGCGAATGCACCGAGTAGAAGACGCCCGACAGGAAGGTCATGGGCATGATGATGAAGTTCTGGAACGCCGCCATCTGGTCGAACTTGTCGGCCCACAGCCCGGCGATCAGCCCCATCGACCCCATCATCCCGGCGCCCAGGGCGCCGAACACCAGGATCCACCACGGCTCGGCCAGCCGCAGCGGCGCGAACCACACCGTCACCAGCAGCACGCCCAGGCCCACCGTGAGCCCGCGCACCATCGAGGCGCCCACGTAGGCCACGAACCAGGCGCGGTGCGACAGCGGCGACAGCAGCAGGAACACCAGGTTGCCGGTGATCTTGCTCTGCACCAGCGAGCTGCTGCTGTTGGCGAAGGCGTTCTGCAGCACGCTCATCATCACCAGCCCCGGCACCAGGAAGCTGGTGTAGCCGACGCCGGGCAGCGCCTCGACATGCTTGTCGAGCACGTGGCCGAAGATCACGAGGTACAGCATCGCCGTCAGCACCGGCGCGGCCACGGTCTGGAAGCCCACCTTCCAGAAGCGCAGCACCTCCTTGCGGAACAGGGTCTGGGCGCCGGCCAGGCTCATGGGGCGCTCCCGGCCGGTGCGGCGGCCCGCGGCGCCTCGGTGCCCTGCATGATCTCGAGGAACACGTCTTCGAGGTCGGCGCGGCCTATCTCCAGGTCTTCCACCTTCACGCCACCGGCCCGCAGCGTGGACAGCAGATGCTCGACCTCGGCCGCATCACGCGCCTTGGCCTGCACGATGCGGCCCGTGACGCGCGCCACCGCGGCCACCTCGGGCGGCAAGGCACCGTCGGTCTTGAAGCGCAGCATGGTGCTGGCGCGGCCGGCCAGCAGCGCCGAGGTCTGGTCCAGCGCCACCAGCCGGCCCTGCTTGAGCATGCCGATGCGGCTGCACAGCGCTTCGGCCTCCTCGAGGTAGTGCGTGGTCAGCAGCACGGTGTGGCCCTCACGGTTGAGGCGGGCGATGAACTGCCACAGCGTCTGGCGCAGCTCGACGTCGACGCCGGCGGTGGGCTCGTCGAGCACGATCACCGGCGGCCTGTGCACCAGCGCCTGCGCCACCAGCACGCGCCGCTTCATGCCGCCCGAGAGCTGGCGCATGTTGGCGCCGGCCTTGTCGGCCAGGCCCAGCGCGGCCAGCAGCTCGTCGATCCAGTCGTCGTTGTGGCGCACGCCGAAGTAGCCGCTCTGGATGCGCAGCGTCTCGCGCACGCTGAAGAAGGGGTCGAACACCAGTTCCTGCGGCACCACGCCCAGCGCCTTGCGCGCGGCGGCGTAGTCGGTCACGACGTCGTGGCCCATCACCTTGACGCTGCCGCCGCTGGCGCGCGCCAGGCCGGCCAGGATCGAGATCAGCGTCGTCTTGCCCGCGCCGTTGGGGCCGAGCAGGCCGAAGAACTCGCCGCGCCGGATCTGGAACGACACGTCGTCCAGCGCCTTGAAAGGCCCGCGGGCGCCGGTGAAGGTCTTGCTGATGTGCTGGAAGTCGACTGCGGGCATGGGGGGCCGATGGCTAAGGCGCGGGATTGTAGGCAGCGCGGCCCGGGGCTGCCGGGGTCAGAATCGGAATCATGAACCCCCAAGCTCACTGCGCTCGCTGCCCCCCGAGGGGGCGCTCGGCGCCCTTCGGGCGGCCGTGCGGGCACTGACATGGTTGCTCCCAAGAAGCCCCGCCGCACCGCCGAGCGCATCCTCGAGGTCACGCTCGAGCTCTTCAACCGCTTCGGCGAGCCCAATGTCAGCACGACGCTGATCAGCGCCGAGCTCTCCATCAGCCCGGGCAACCTCTACTACCACTACCCGGCCAAGGACGAGCTGATCAACGCGCTGTTCGACCGCTACGAGCGGGCGCTGGGCGAGATCCTGCAGGCCGCCGACGGCGTCGAGAACGTCGAGGACGCGTGGCTGTTCTTCCACATGTTGTTCGAGCTGGTGTGGAGCTACCGCTTCCTCTACCGCGACCTCAACGACCTGCTGAGCAAGAACCGCCGGCTCGAGACGCATTTCCAGTTCGTGCTCAAGAACAAGACACGGGCCATGCATGCGCTGCTCGACGGCCTGTCGCGCCACGGCGCGGTGCGCCTGACGGGCGCCGAGGCCGCGCCGCTGGCCACCAGCATGGTGGTGCTGGTGACCTACTGGCTGAGCTACGAGTACGTGCGCGAGCCGCGCAAGGCGCTCGAGCCCGAGAGCGCCGCCGCCTCGATGGGCCGAGGTGCCTACCACGCGCTGGCGCTGCTGCTGCCCCACCTCGACGCCGCCTCGCGCGCCCACCTCGACACGCTGGCCGCGGCCTACGTGCAGCCCTGAACATCGCCCAAGCAAGGCCGCACGCTGCTCCTGGGCTGCACCTCCCTGATCGCCCTGGAAGGCCCCGCCATCTCCGGCAACTCCCCTGCCCGCCCTGCGGGAGACCGGCGCGACCACGCTGGCGCGTGCGACGGACGAGGGCCGCACCACGGCCGAGCCGCTGGCGCGCGCTGGGCGCCGTGATCGTCGACGACGCCGAACTGCCCGCCGTGAGCTGCGGCGACGACCAGCTCGAGGTGCTGCTCCACGCGCTGAAGCACGACCTCGCGCCGTGGCTGTGCAGCCAAGCACCGCAGGCCGGCGTGGCGACGCTGGCTGACGACATCGGATTCGAGCGCTGCCACGCCGAGCGCGAGATGCCCGGGTTCAGGCAGGAACTGTTGGAGAAGCCGCAGGCCCTGGGCGGGCTGGTCCGCCCCGACTACCTCGCCGCGCCGGCCAAGTGCACCCAGGGCTCACGCATCGAAGGCCTGGACCAGGTGCTCGACCAACACCCGCTCGACGCCACCACCGCGCCGACCGGCGGCCCGGCCTGGCTCATCGACCCCGTGGGCGGCGACCCCTACGGCGGCAGCTTCTCGACGCCCGCCGCCGTGGCCGGCCACCGCCACCTCGCCGTGCCTGCGGGCTTCGTGCGCGGGCTGCCGATGGGGCTGCCGTTCGTGGGCCGGCCGTTCGCCGAGTAGCGCCTGCCGGCGCTGGGCCAGGCCTTCGAGCAGGCGACGAATCACCGCCGGGCGCAGCGGCGCGCCGGCCCGTGCTTCGGGCTTGCCGCCCTTGCGGCGCGGGCGGGTTTACGTATGCTGGCCGCGGGCCGCAGAGCCCCACCACGACACCCAGGAGACCACGCCCATGCGCACCCGCCGCCACGTCCTCACCGCCGCCGCTGCCGGCGCCGCCACGCTGGCCCTGCCCTCGCCGGGCTTCGCCCAGGCCTTCCCATCGCGGCCCCTCCGCGTCATCTGCCCGTGGCCGGCCGGCGGCAGCACCGACGCGGTGATCCGCGCCTTCGCCGAGAGCGCGGGCAAGCTGCTGGGCCAGCCGGTCGTCGTCGAGAACAAGCCCGGTGCCGGCGGCATGCTGGGCGCGGCCGAGCTCGTCAGCGCCAAACCCGACGGCTACACGCTGAGCCAACTGCCGCACGGCGTGTTCCGCATCCCGCACATGCAGAAGACCAGCTTCGACACGTTGAAGGACTTCACCTGGATCGCCTGCCTCACCGGCTACACCTTCGGCCTGGTGGTGCCCGCCGACAGCCCGATCAAGAGCGTGGCCGATCTCGTGGCCTACGCCAAGGCCCACCCGGGCAAGTTCAACTACGGCAGCACCGGCATCGGCACCAGCCCGCACCTGGCGGTGGAAGAGTTCGCGCAGCAAGCCGGCATCCAGCTCAACCACGTGCCCTTCAAGGGCAACGCCGACAACATGCAGGCCATCCTGGGCGGCCACACCATGGCCGCCAGCGATGCCACCGGCTGGGCGCCGCACGTGGCCAGCGGCAAGCTCAGGCTCATCGCCACCTACGGCAGCAAGCGCACCAAGCGCTGGCCCGAGGCGCCCACGCTCAGCGACCTGGGCTACAAGACCGTGAGCGATTCGCCCTTCGGCATCTGCGGCCCCAAGGGCATGGACCCGGCCGTCGTGCGCACGCTGCACGACGCCTTCAAGAAGACGCTGGAAGACGCCGCCGTGCTGGCCGTGCTGGACAAGTTCGACCAATCGGTGATCTACATGGACACCGAGACTTACACCAAGTGGGCGCGTGAGACCTACGCCGCCGAGAAGGCCACCATCGAACGCCTGGGCATGGCGATGAAGTCCTGAGGCGCGCGGCCGGCTGGCCGCCCGCCCTGATCGACACCGTCGCCGCCGCCCCACCCAAGGCGCGGCGGCGACGCCGTTTGCGCTGGATCAAATGAAGGCGCCGGGCCGCACGGCAGAAGTGGCAGACACACTACCGCTAGCGTATCTTCGCTGTCTGCACCCCCATATCTAGTGCCCAGCATGCAACAAGACCCGACCGCCGCCCCGCTTTCACCCGCCACCGCCCCGCTGGCGGTGATCAAGCGCGAGGGCCACACGGTGGCCTTCGACGCGCGCAAGATCGCCGCCGCACTGGCCCGCGCCGGCGCCGCCACCGGCGAGTTCGACGCCGCACGTGCCGATGAGCTGACGGCCCTGGTTGCCCAGCGCCTGCAGCGCCGCGTCACCGGTGTCGAGCAGATCCAGGACGAAGTCGAGCGTGTGCTCGACGCCGCCGGCCACTTCTCCACTGCGCGCGCCTACATCGTCTACCGCGAGCAGCACTGCGCGCTGCGCCGCGACCGTTCGGTGGCGGTGGACGTGGAACGCTCCGTCAACGAATACCTGGCGCGCCAGGACTGGCGTGTGCACGCCAACGCCAACCAGGGCTACTCGCTGGGCGGGCTGATCCTCAACGTCTCGGGCAAGGTCATCGCCAACTACTGGCTCAACCACGTCTACCCGCCCGAGGTGGGCGTGGCGCACCGCGAGGCCGACTTCCACATCCACGACCTCGACATGCTCAGCGGCTACTGCGCCGGCTGGAGCCTGCGCACGCTGCTGCACGAGGGCCTGAACGGCGTGCCGGGGCAGATCGAGTCGGCCGCGCCGCGGCACCTGTCCAGCGCGGTGGGCCAGATCGTCAACTTCCTGGGCACGCTGCAGAACGAATGGGCCGGCGCGCAGGCCTTCAGCAGCTTCGACACCTACCTCGCGCCCTACGTGCGCAAGGACGGCCTGGCCTACGAGCAGGTGCGCCAGTGCGTCCAGGAACTGATCCACAACCTGAACGTGCCCTCGCGCTGGGGCACGCAGACGCCGTTCACGAACCTGACCTTCGACTGGACCTGCCCCGAAGACCTGCGTGAGCAGGTGCCGGTGATCGGCGGCAAGGAGATGCCCTTCAGCTACGGCGAGCTGCAGGCCGAGATGGACCTCATCAACCAGGCCTACATCGCCGTGATGATGCAGGGCGACGCCAAGGGCCGCGCCTTCACCTTCCCCATCCCCACCTACAACATCACCAGGGATTTCGACTGGGCGCACCCCAACACCGAACGCCTGTTCGAGATGACGGCCAAGTACGGCCTGCCCTACTTCCAGAACTTCCTCAACAGCGATCTTGAACCGCGCATGGTGCGGTCGATGTGCTGCCGCCTGCAACTGGACCTGCGTGAGCTGCTCAAGCGCGGCAACGGCCTGTTCGGATCGGCCGAACAGACGGGTTCACTCGGCGTGGTGACGCTGAACTGCGCGCGGCTGGGTTACCTGCACGCCGGCGACGAGGCCGGGCTGCTCAAGCGCACGGATGCGCTCATCGAGCTGGCGCGAACCAGCCTGGAGATCAAGCGCAAGACCATCCAGGGCCACATCGACAACGGCCTCTTCCCCTACACGCGCCGCTATCTCGGCACGCTGCGCAACCACTTCAGCACCATAGGCGTGAACGGCATCAACGAGATGATCCGCAACTTCAGCGCCGACGCCGACGACATCACCACGCCCGCCGGCGAGGCGCTGGCGCTGCGCTTCCTCGATCACATCCGCGCGCGCATCGTCGAGCTGCAGGAAGAGACCGGGCACCTGTACAACCTGGAAGCCACGCCCGCCGAGGGCACGACCTACCGCTTCGCGAAGGAAGACAGGAAACGCCTGCCCGGCATCCTGCAGGCCGGCACCGAGGCCCAGCCCTACTACACCAACTCGTCGCAGCTGCCGGTGGGTTTTACCGCCGACCCCTTCGAGGCGCTGGAACGGCAAGAGGCACTGCAGCGCAAGTACACCGGCGGCACCGTGCTGCACCTTTACCTGGGCGAACGCGTGTCGTCGGCCGCCGCCTGCCGCGAGCTGGTGAAGCGCTCGCTGGAACGTTTCCGCCTGCCCTACATCACCGTCACGCCCACCTTCAGCATCTGCCCCACGCACGGCTACCTGGCCGGCGAACACGCCTTCTGCCCGAAGTGCGACGACGAAACGCTGGCACGCAAGGCGCGCGGCAGCCAGGCGACGCCAGCCGTGCCGGCCTGAGCGCACACCACCCGACCACAGGAGGAAGAACACCATGAGCAACAGCCAGACCCCGCTGATCCACCCGCTGCTGGAAGAACACGAACGCCAACGCTGCGAGGTGTGGACCCGCGTGATGGGCTACCACCGCCCGATGGCGTCGTTCAACGTCGGCAAGAAGGGCGAGTTCGCCGAACGGCGCTACTTCACCGAGGCCGGCGGCGCGCAGGCAACTCCCGCGCCGGCGCCCGAACAGGCCTGTGCCTGAAGTCGACGCCGCCACGGATCTGGTGCTCGGCGGCTTCACGCCGCTGAGCACCACCGACTGGCCGGGCAAGCTGGCCGCCGTCGTCTTCCTGCAAGGCTGCCCCTGGCGCTGCGGCTACTGCCACAACGCGGGCCTGCAGCCACGATGCGCGTCGTCCGAAGCGCCGCGCTGGCCAGACGTGCTGGCCACGTTGCAGCGCCGTGTCGGCCTGCTCGACGGCGTGGTCTTCAGCGGCGGCGAACCGACGCTGCAGCGCGGGCTGGGAGGTGCCGTCGCCGAAGTGCGAGCGCGGGGCCTGCGGACCGGGCTGCACACCGCCGGCATCTACCCCGAGCGCCTGAGCGCGCTGCTGCCGGCGCTGGACTGGGTGGGCTTCGACCTCAAGACCGACCTGGCCGACGCGGCCACCTACGACGCGCTGACCGGCGCGCGCCACAGCGCGGCGGCGGTGCGGCGTTCGCTGGAGGCGTTGCTTGCCTGTGGCGTCGAATTCGAGGTCCGCACCACCTACCACCCGCGGCTGATCAGCGACGACGCGCTGCTGGGCATGGCGCAGATGCTGCAAGACCTGGGCATCAGGCATTGGGTGCTGCAGCGCTGGCAGGCCAATGCCGACCCGGCGCAGCAGCCGCTGGTGCCCGCCTGGTGCTGGCCACAGCCCCTGCTGCAAGAGGCGCTGCACGAGCTCGTACCCGGGTTCGCGCTGCGCTGATCACCGTTTGGCCAAGGTGTGCGGCGCCGCGAGCCGAATGCCCACGGCTTGACGGCCATCAATAGGCGCAATTCGGCGCCGCAGCGACATGGCACGGCACCCGCCCGGCGGCGTAACCTCGGGCCTGTAGGCCACGCGGCCCAACCCGCAGGAGAGCAATCGCCATGAAGATCTTTCTGCCCGTCGACGGTTCGGTCCACGCGCTCACGGCCGTGCATCACGCGTTGCAGCTGGTGCGCGGCGGGCTGAAGGCCACGTTCGTGCTGGCCAACGTGCAGGTGCCGCCTTCGCTGTACGAGGTGATGGTGGTGCACGACGCCAGCGCGCTGGACGAACTGCGCACCAGCGCCGGCGCCGAACTGCTGCACGCCGCCGAGGCCATGCTCGACGCCGCAGGCCAGGCCTACGAAAGCGAGGTCGCAGGCGGCTACCCCGGCAACATGCTGGTCGAGCTGATCGAGAACTACGGCTGCGACATGGTGGTGATGGGCGCCCGCGGCATGGGCGAGACGACGGCGCCGCTGGGCACGGTGGCACAAGCCCTGCTGCAGGACAGCCCGGTGCCGGTGACGCTGGTGCGCCCGCCGCGGCCGAGCGGCCCCGAAGCTTGAGACCGCGCCCGCTTTGCCCCTTGCCCCGGCGGCGGCGGCGCGGTAGGTGATGCCTGCATGCAAATCGTCGAGCTGGCGCTGATCCTGCTGTTGCTCACGGCCGTGGGCGGCGTGCTGGTGCGCTGGACGAAGATCGGTTTGCCCATCTTCCTGGTGCTCGTCGGCGTGCTGGCATCGCTGTTGCCAGGGCTGGACACGGTGGCCGTCGAACCCGAGGTCTTCCTGCTGCTCTTCATCCCGCCTCTGCTCTTTGCCGACGCGCGTGTGCTGCCGCGTCGCGACCTGATGCAGGTGCTGCGCCCGGTGCTGCTGCTGGCGCTGGGCCTGGTGGTGCTGACGGTGCTGGCCGTGGGCTGGTTCATCCACTGGCTGGTGCCGGCAATGCCGCTGGCCGTGGCTTTCGTGCTGGGCGCCATCGTCACGCCCACCGACGCGGTGGCCACCATGGCCACCACCCACGGCCTGCCCTTGCCGCAGCGCGTGTCGAACATCGTCAACGCCGAGAGCCTGCTCAACGACGCCACCGGCCTGGTGGCCTTCAAGCTGGCGGTGGCGGCGGCCGCCGCCGCCAGTTCGGTGACCACCTTCGACCTGGCGAGCAGCTTCGTCCTGCTCTCAGGTGGTGGCGCCGGCGTGGGCTGGGCGGTCGAGCGGCTGGGCCGCAAGGCGCGCGAGGCGTTGATCGGCGCCGGCGCCAACGACCCCGTGCTGCAGACCCTGCTGGCCGTGCTGCTGCCCTACGCCGCCTATCTGGTGGCCGAGACGCTGCACGTCTCGGGCGTGCTGGCGGTGGTGGTCGCCGGCCTGTGGGCCGGCGGCAAGGAGGTGCGTGGCCTGTCGGCCGAAGGCCGCCGCCACTCGCGCGAGGTCTGGCGCATGCTCGCCTATGTCTTCAACGGGCTGGTCTTCCTGCTGCTGGGGCTGCAGTTGCGACACATGCTGGCCGCCGTGGGGCACTACGAGCCGTCCAGCTTGGCCTTGCTGGCCGTGGCGCTCTGGGCCTTCCTGATGGCGCTGCGACTGGCCTGGGTGTGGGCATCGGCCTACCTGCGCTACAGCTTCGACTGGGGCTGGGCGGGCGGCAGTGCCCGGCCCGACGCGCGGCGCATGTTCATTGTCGGCTGGGCGGCGGTGCGCGGCTCGGTGACGCTGGCCACGGCGTTGTCGGTGCCGCTGCTCACCGCCACCGGCGCGGCCTTTCCTGAGCGCGACCTGGTGGTCTTCCTCGCCGCCAGCACCATCGTGCTGACGCTGCTGCTCAACGGCCTGCCCCTGCCATGGCTGCTGCGCCGATTGCAGGCGCCCATCGACATGGAAGGCACGCTGGAAGAAGACGCCGCGCGCGTGGCCGTCGCCCGGGCCGGCATCATCGCGGTCGAGGCCTTGCTGCCGCAGCTGACCGAACCCGGCCAGCGCGCCTTCGTGCAGCAGCTGAGCCACCGCTACCAAAGCAAGATCAACCTGCGCGATGGCCCGCCCGAGCAGGCCGCCGACCAGGCCCGGCGCATCGCCAACGCACGCCACCTGCGCCGCGTGGGCATAGACGCCGAACGCGACTGCCTGTACCGGCTGCACGCGCAGCACACCATCAACGACGAGACGGTGCGTGTCATCGAGCAGGAACTGGATGAACGCGAGATCGTCTCGTCGGCCGACCCGATGCGCGGCTGAGAGCGAGAGAGTCTTTCGTTCACGCCCGAAAAACGCTCACGCTCTAAGCCGGCCTGCGAGGCCGTGCGCGCCTGGTGTCTAGCGCGAAGCCGCCGCGGGTTCCGGCGGCGCGATCACCGCCGTCATGCTGCCCACGCAGCCCTCGGTTTGCCCGGGCGCGCAGGTGGCCACGTCGGCCGGGTGGCGCACGGCGTTGCGCACCACGCCCGACTTGCGGGTTGTCGAGTAG
Source organism: Leptothrix sp. (in: b-proteobacteria) (assembly GCA_013822265.1). GTDB lineage: Bacteria > Pseudomonadota > Gammaproteobacteria > Burkholderiales > Burkholderiaceae_C > Rubrivivax. The sequence continues at coordinate 17,053 of PNKD01000035.1, read as the reverse complement.
GTCAGAAAGGCGGCCATGGCCACGGCCAGTGCGGCGATGAACAGGCGGCGCCAGCGTGAGACCGGGCGGTAGGGATCGGGCTTGAATTCCATGGCGGGCCGCACTATCTCACGAGCCCGGTGAAAATGCGCCGCTGCGCGTGCGTCCCGGCGCGCCGGCATCCATCGAGAGACCAACCCATGAGCAAGACCTACAAGATCGCCGCCATCCCGGGCGACGGCATCGGCAAGGAAGTGATGCCCGAAGGCCTGCGCGTGCTCCAGGCCGCGGCGAAGCGCTTCGACATCGGTCTCGATGTCCAGCACATCGAGTGGGCCAGTTGCGACTACTACGCCGCCCACGGCGACATGATGCCGGCCGACTGGAAGGCGCGGCTGATGGGCATGGACGCCGTCTACTTCGGCGCCGTGGGCTGGCCCGCCACGGTGGCCGACAACGTCTCGCTGTGGGGCAGCCTGATCAAGTTCAGGCGCGAGTTCGACCAGTACATCAACCTGCGCCCGGTGCGGCTGTTCGAGGGCGTGCCCTGCCCGCTGGTGGACGCCAAGGGCCAGCCGCGCAAGCCCGGCGAGATCGACTTCTTCATCGTGCGCGAGAACACCGAGGGCGAGTACACCAAGATCGGCGGCGTGATGTTCGAGGGCACCGAGCGCGAGGTCGTGATCCAGGAGAACGTGTTCAGCCGCTTCGGCACCGACCGCGTGCTGAAGTACGCCTACGAACTGGCCGCCAGCCGCCCGCGCAAGCACCTCACGGTGGCCACCAAGAGCAACGGCATCGCCATCAGCATGCCCTGGTGGGACGGCCGCGCCGACGCCATGCACGCGGCCTACCCGCAGGTGACGGTCGACAAGCAGCACATCGACATCCTGAGCGCGCGCTTCGTGCTGCAGCCGCAGCGTTTCGACGTCGTGGTGGCCAGCAACCTGTTCGGCGACATCCTGTCCGACCTGGGCCCGGCCTGCACCGGCACCATCGGCCTGGCACCTTCGGCCAGCCTCAACCCCGAGCGCCACTTTCCGAGCCTGTTCGAGCCCGTGCACGGCTCGGCGCCCGACATCTACGGCCAGAACATCGCCAACCCCGCGGCCATGATCTGGAGCGGTGCGCTGATGCTGAAGTTCCTGGGCGAAGACGCGGCGCACGACGCCATCGTCGCGGCCATCGAGCAGGTGCTGGCCCGCGGCCCGCGCACGCGCGACCTCGGCGGCACGGCCGACACCACCGAGATGGGGCAGGCGATCGCGGCCTTGATCTGAGCTTTCGTCGACCGGCGCGCGCCTAAGCGGCGCGCGCGCCCAGCCGCCACAGCGAGGTCACCTCGGCCGCACGCGCCGCGTGCAGCGGGTCGGCGGCGTCGGTGGCCTTGCGGTGCGTGGGCCGGGTGTCGATGCGGCCCAGCACTTGCAAGCCGGCCGCGTCCAGCCAGGCCAGCAACTCGGCGCGTGTGCGCAGGCCCAGGTGCTCGGCGATGTCGGACAGGATCAGCCAGCCCTCACCGCCGGGCGCCAGGTGACCGGCCAGCCCGGCCAGGAAACCTTTGAGCATGCGGCTGTCCTCGTCGTAGACCGCGCGTTCTATGGGCGCACCGGGCCGCGCCGGCAGCCAGGGCGGGTTGCAGACCACGAGGCCGGCCCTGCCGGGCGGGAAGAGGTCGGCGTGCAACCGCTCGACACGCGCGGCCAGCCCCAGCCGCGCCAGGTTGTCGGCCGCGCAGGCCAGCGCACCGGCGTCGATCTCGGTGGCCACCACCTTGGCCACGCCGCGCCGCGCCAGCACGGCGGCCAGCACGCCGCTGCCGGTGCCGATGTCGAAGGCCGTCAGCGTGGCCGCCGGCGCGGGCAATCGTGTCGTCGCCACCAGATCGATGTACTCGCCGCGCACCGGCGAGAACACGCCGTGGTGGGGGTGGATGCGGTTGTCGGGCGCCGGGCCCAGCGCCGGCACCGGCACGCCCTTCTTGCGCCACTCGTGCGCGCTGACGATGCCCAGCAGTTCGCGCAGCGCGACCACACTCGATCCCTCGTCCGTGCCGGCCGGCCCCCAGGCTTCGGCGATGGCCTGCCGGTGATCGGGCGCCCGGCGCAGCGGGATGCCGTGGTCGGCTTCGAGCGGGATCAGCAGCATGGACAGCACGCGCGCACGCTGCGCCTGCGCCTGGCGGTGCAGGTGGAAGGCGGCCCCCGGCGCCGCAGGTGTGGCGGGAGCCGCCGGTGCCGCAGCCGGCGGCGCACCGCGCCGTGCGGCCTTGCGATCGACACGCCGCGCCAGCGCCAGCAGCAACTGGCGCGCGTTGTGGAAGTCACCGCGCCACAACAGCGCCGTGCCCTCGCAGGCCAGGCGGTAGGCCGTGTCGGCAGGCAGCGTGTCGTCGGCCAGCACCACGCGCCTGGGCGGCGGCGCGCCGCGCTCCGAGTGCCAGCGCGCGCTGCAGTCGGCGCCGCCGTCGGTCCAGTGCAGCCGGGGAGGCGACTCGGCCATCGTCATGCGGCGGCGCGCACGAAGCCGGCCGCCGCCTGCATCAGCGTCTTGGTGTAGTCGGCCTGCACGCGGTGCGCGGCGAGGTCGGCCGCCGACAACATCTCGACCCTGCGGCCGCCGCGCATCACCATCAGGCGCTGGCACAGGTGGGTGACGACGGCCAGGTCGTGGCTGACCATCACGAAGCTCAGGCCATGGCGCTGGCGCAGCGCCTCCAGCAGGTTCAGCACCTCGGCCTGCACGCTGGCGTCCAGCGCCGAGGTGGGCTCGTCGAGCAGCAGCACCTGCGGCTCGAGGATGAGCGCGCGCGCCACCGCGATGCGCTGGCGCTGGCCGCCCGAGAGCTGGTGCGGGTAGCGGAAGCGGAAGCCACTGCCCAGGCCGACTTCGTCGAGCGCGCGCTCGATGCGCGTCTCGGCGTCGGTGATGCCGTGGATGGCCAGCGGCTCGGCCAGGATGCGGTCGACCGTCTGGCGCGGGTGCAGCGAGCCATACGGATCCTGGAACACCATCTGCACCTGGCGCCTGAAGGCCTTGCTGCCGGGCAGCGGCAGGCTCTCGCGCCCGCTCAGCCGCACCTGGCCGGCGGCCAGCGGCGCCAGCCCGCACAGTGCGCGCAGCACCGTGCTCTTGCCGCTGCCCGATTCGCCGACGATGCCGAAGCTCTCGCCGGGCGCGACCTCGAAGCCGACATCGTCGACGGCGACGAAACCGTCGAACACGACACGCAGGCCGTCGGCGCGCAGGCCAGTCCTCTGTGGCGCCATGTTCATGACGCCATCCATTCAGGGCGGCGGTCGAGCGTCGGCAGCGGGTGCTGGGGCGCGCCCAGTTGCGGCAGGCAGTTCAGCAGCCCGCGCGTGTAGGGGTGCTGCGCGCGGTGCAGCTCGGTGGCGGCGATCTCCTCGACCACGCGGCCGGCGTACATCACCAGCACACGGTCGCAGAAGCTGCTGACCAGGCGCAGGTCGTGCGAGACGAAGACCAGGCCCATGCCCTTGTCGCGCACCAGGCGGTCGAGCACGCCCAGCACCTGCAGCTGCACCGTGACGTCGAGCGCCGAGGTCGGCTCGTCGGCGATCAGCAGCTCGGGCCCGGCGACCAGCATCATCGCGATCATCGCGCGCTGGCCCATGCCGCCCGAGACCTCGTGCGGGTAGAGCCGGGCCACGCGCGCCGGGTCTTCGATGCCGGTGTCGGCCAGCGCCTGCAGCATGCGTTGGCGCCTTTGGCCGGCCGAGACCGGCACGTGGGCGCGCAGCGTCTCCTCGATCTGGGCGCCGATGCGCATCACCGGGTCGAGCGAGAACTTCGGGTCCTGCAACACCATCGCGATGCGGCCACCGCGCAGTGCACGGCGCTGCTGCGGCGGGCAGGTCAGCAGGTCGATGCCGCCGCCTTCGCCGCCCAGGCGCAAGGTCTTGGCCGTGACGACGCCGCCGGGCGCGGTGAGGCCCAGGATGGCCCGGCCGGTCTGGCTCTTGCCGCTGCCCGATTCACCGACGATGCCCAGCCGCTCGCGGCCAAGCGTAAAACTCACGCCACGCACGACCTCGGTCATGCCGCCGCCGCGCGCCGGGTAGGCCACGCGCAGGTCGTCGACGGTGAGCAAGGCCTCGCTCACTTCGCGGCCTTCGGGTCGCCGCAGGTTCATTTCGACGCCTTCGGGTCGAGTGCATCACGCAGCCCGTCGCCCAGCAGGTTGAACGCCAGGCTGACGACGAAGATCGCCGCACCCGGCGCGGCGGCCACCCACCACTGGTCGAGCACGTAGGCGCGGCCGGCGGCGATCATCGCGCCCCACTCGGGCATCGGCGGCTGCGCGCCCAGGCCCAGGAAGCCCAGGCCGGCGGCGGTGAGGATGATGCCGGCCATGTCCAGCGTCACGCGCACGATCACGCTGGGCACACACAGCGGCATCACGTGGCGCAGCACGATGCGCGGCGCGCTGGCGCCCAGCAGCTTGACGGCGCTGATGTAGTCGGCCTGACGGATGGTCAGCGTCTCGGCGCGCGCGATGCGCGCATACGGCGGCCAGCTGGTGATGGCGATGGCGATCACCGCGTTCTCTATGCCCGGGCCCAGCGCGGCGACGAAGGCCAGCGCCAGGATCAGGCGCGGAAAGGCGAGAAAGATGTCGGTGATGCGCATCAGCACGGCGTCGAGCCAGCCGCCCGCGTAACCCGCGGCCGTGCCCACCAGCAGCCCGATGGGCGCGGCCAGCACGGCCACCAGCACCACCACGTAGAGCGTGACGCGGCTGCCGTGGATCAGGCGGCTGAGGATGTCGCGGCCCTGGTCGTCGGTGCCGAACCAGTGTGCGGCCGACGGCGGCTGCAGCCGTGCCGAGAGTTCGCCGATGCTCGGCGGGTAGGGCGCGATCCACGGCGCGAACGCGGCGATGAGCACCAGCGCCAGCACCAGCAACAGGCCCACCATCGCCAGCCGGTTGCGCGCAAAACTCAGCCAGCCCGCGTAGATGCGGCCGAGCGCGGCCTGCCGGCGCGACTGCGGGCGGTCGCTGAGCAGCCAGGCGGTGAGCTCGCTCACGCCGGCGGACGAGGCCTTCACCGCGTATCCCTCGTGCGCGGGTCCATCAGCCGGTACAGCAGGTCGCTCAGCAGGTTCAGCGCGATGAACACGGTGCCCACGACGATGGTGCCGCCCAGCACCGCGTTCATGTCGGCGTTCTGCAGCGAATTGGTGATGTACAGGCCCAGGCCCGGCCACGCGAACACGGTCTCGGTGAGCACGCTGCCTTCCAGCAGCCCGGCATAGCTGAGCGCGATGACGGTGACCAGCGGCACCATGGCGTTGCGCAGCGCGTGGCGCCAGATGATGCGGGTCTCGCTCAGGCCCTTGGCGCGCGCCGCGACGATGTACTCCTGCGCCAGCTCGTTGAGCATGAAGCTGCGCGTCATGCGGCTGATGTAGGCCAGCGAGAAGTAGCCCAGCAGGCTGGCCGGCAGCACGAGGTGGCTGAAGGCGTTGCGCAAGGCATCCCACTCGCCGGTGTCCTTGGCGTAGAGGGCGGCGTCGAGCAGCAGCAGCCCGCTCACGCGCTCGACGCTGTACTCGTAGGCCACGTCGATGCGCCCCGGCCCGCCGACCCAGCCGAGCTTGGCGTAGAACAGCACCAGCGCCATCAGGCCGAGCCAGAAGATGGGCACCGAGTAGCCCACCAGGCCCATGATGCGCACCGCGTGGTCGGCCGCGCCGCCGCGCCGCACCGCCGCCCACACGCCCAGCGGCACGCCGAGGCCGGCGCCGATGAGGATGCCGCAGGTGGCCAGCTCCAGCGTCGCCGGGAAGGTCTTCTTCACGTCGTCCCACACCGGGTTGGACGTCAGCACCGAGTGGCCGAAGTCGCCCTGCAGCGCCTTCTCGACATAACGCACGAACTGCACGGGCAGCGGCTGGTTCAGCCCCATCTCCTCGCGCACGCGCTCGATCACGTGTTCGGGCGCGCGGTCGCCCACGATGGCCAGCACCGGGTCGACCGGGATCACCCGGCCGATGAAGAAGGTGACGGCCAGCAGGCCCAGGTAGGTGAGCGCGATGACAGCGGCAAAGCGGCCGCCGGCCAGCGCCCAACGCAGGCTGCGGCGCATCACGGCGTCGCCCTTCGTGCGGTCGGCGGCATCAGCGCTTGGAGACGGCGAACAGGTAGGTGCTGTCGGAGGTCGGGCCGATCTTCAGGCCGCTGACGTTGCCGCGGTAGGCCGCCACGTCGGTCTGCTGGTACAGCATGACGAAGGGGCTGCTCTTGCGGAACTCGGCCTGGATCTCCTGGTACATCCTGGCGCGCTGGGCGCCGTCGCGCTCCAGCGCCGCGGCGTCCGACTTCTTCGTCAGCTCGGGGATGGCCCAGGCATTGCGCCAGGCCAGCGGCTTGCTCTTGGCGTCGTCGGCGTTGTCGGGGTTGCGCGTGAAGGTGTCGGCGTTGGTGTGCGGGTCCCAGTAGTCGGCGCCCCACTGGCCGATGAAGATGTCGTGCGTGCGGGCGCGGTACTTGGTGAGCGTCTGCTTGCCGTCGCCGGGCAGGATCTCGAGCTCGATGCCGGCGCGCCTGAGCGTCTGCTGGATGGCTTCGGTGATGCCCTGCACCGGCTGCACGGTGCGCATGTCGATGGTCACCTTGAAGCCGTCGGGGTGGCCGGCCTTGGCCAGCAGCGCCTTGGCCTTGGCGACGTCGAGCTTGTAGGGCTTGTCCTTGGCCGCGCCCAGCAGGCCGATGGGCAGGAAGTTCTGGTGCACGACGCCGATGTTCTTGATCAGCGTGTTGCCGATGGCGTCGTAGTCGACCAGCCACTTGAAGGCCTCGCGCACCTCGGGCTTGGCGAGGATGGGGTTCTTCTGGTTGAGGCTGAAGTAGTACACCGCACCCTTGGGCGTGGCGGTGGTCCTGATGTCCTTGTGGGCGCCCAGCGCCTCCAGGTCCTGCGGCGTGAGGTTGCGCGCGATGTCGGCGTCGCCCTTTTCCAGCAGCAGGCGCTGCGTGGCGCTTTCCTTGATGTGGCGGTAGATCACGCGTGCCGGCTTGGCCTTCGCACCCCAGTAGTTGTCGTTGCGCTCGAGTGCCACGATCTCGTTGGCGCGCCACTCGCGGATCTTCATCGGCCCGCTGCCGGCGAAGTTGGTCTTCAACCAGGCCGCGCCCAGGTCGCCGACGCCGTCCTTCTGCGCTTCCTTGCTCATCACGAGCTTCTTGTCGACCACCGAGGCCACGTTGGCCGTGAGGCAGTTGTAGACCAGCGTCGGCGCGTAGGCCTTGTCGGTCTCTATCGTCAGCGTCAGCGGGCCGGTGGCCTTGATGCGCCCGGCCACGCTGGCCTTGTTGAGGCCGAACTGCGTGAGGATGAAGGCCGGCGTCTTGTCCAGCAGCACGGCGCGCTGCAGGCTGAAGACCACGTCTTCGGCGCTGAGCGCGTTGCCGCTGGCGAACCTGACGCCCGGGCGCAACTCGAAGCTGTAGGTCTTGCCGTCGGCGCTGACGCTCCACTTCGTGGCCAGGTCGGGCAGCAGCTTGCTGGGGTCGTTGACGTCGTAGCGCAGCAGGCGGTCGTAGCCGTTGCCCATCAGCTCGCCGGCGCTGATCTCGAAGGCCTCGGCGGGGTCGAGGCTGATGATGTCGTCGAAGGCCATGGCCACGACCAGCGTGTCCTTGGGTGTGGCGGCGTGCAGCGGCAGCGTGGCCGTGGTGAAGGCCGCGGCGGCCCACGTGGCCGCCGCGGCCCGTGCCAGGCTGCGGCGTGTGAGTTTGCTCGCGCTCAGGGGCATCACGATCTCCGGGTTGAAGTTGGGCCTGCCTTCACTCGACTTCGCCGCCGAACTTCCTGATCAGGTTGTCGATGTACTTCTCGACGAGCTTCTCGAACTCGCCGCTGACCACGGGCACCACCACCATCTTCATCAGCCCGGGCAAGGGCACGTCGACCGTGCCGCCGACCTTGAACTCGACAGCCGTGCCCTTCTTGCCTTCAGCCAGCTTCCAGCTGCCGCTGACGAGCGCATTGCCTTCGCCCTTCACCGGCGTCCACACCACCGTGCCCTTCTTGCGGTCGGCCACGTACTTGCTGGCATAGACGGTCTGGATGTTGACCTGCGCCGTGCCCACCTTCTGCATCTCCCAGCGGTAGACGCCCTGGCCCAGGTCGGTGAGCTTGTCGACCTTGGGGAAGTGGCTCGCCGACGTGGGCACGTCGGAGACCAGGTCGAAGACCTCCTTCAGTGGCGCCTTGACGGTGAATTCGTAGCCGAGGTCGATGTCGACGGTGATGGCCATGGGCAGTCCTTCGTGGCGGGGTGGGCGGGGTGGGCGGGGTGGGACGCGAGGGGACGCGAGGGGAAGAGAGAAGTCGACACCGGCGTCAATCGACGTCGGGGCCGCCCCAGGGCAGCATCAGCGCCACCAGCAGCAGCTGATCGAACTCGGGCGCGAAACGCTGGATGATGGCGTCGGGGTCGGGGCACAGGCGCTCGTCGGTGATGAGGCCGAACTGCACGCCGCCGCCGTAGCTCAGGATGCTCAGGCCCACGCCCACTTCGCCCGAGGCCGGCACCCAGAACATGTTCTGCCGCATCGTCGAGCCGCACAGCGTGAGCAGCTGGGCCGGGCCGGGCACGTTGGTCATCACCGCGGTCGTCTTCTTGGCAAACAGGCCCAGCACGGCGTCCTGCACCGGCTTGATGAACAGGCCCGTCATGGCCAGGATGGCAAAGGCCAGCAGCGGCTGGTAGCTGCCCTTGAGCTCGGCCATGCGGGCATGCACCGCGTAGACACGCTCGACCGGGTTGGCGATGCCTATGGGCAGCACCAGCGGCGCGAGGCCGAAGCGGTTGCCCAGCTTCCAGGCGTCTTCGAGGGGGCGCAGGTTGACCGGCACCATGGCGCGGATCTCCTTGCCGATGGGGTCGTCGCCGCGCTCGGCCAGGTAGCCGCCGATGGCGCCGGCGGCGCAGGCCAGCAGCACGTCGTTGACCGAGCAGCTCAGCGCCTTGCCCACGGCCTTCACGGCGTCCAGCGGGATGGGTTCGCCCCAGGCCACGACCTTGCGGCCCACCGGCTTGCCCTTGAGCCGCGTGGGCGCATCGTCGGGCATCAGCGCAAAGGCGGCGACGTCCTTGAGCACCTGAGCGCCGGTGCGCACGATCTCGGCGCTGCCCTGCATGGGCTCCTGCGGGTTGGCCAGCAGCTCCAGCGACTTGGCGATGCCGCTGCCATACATGCCTATGGCCTTGACGGTGAGCTCGGTCAGCGGCTTGAGCACGGCGTCGGCGAGCCAGTCGCCGTCGTGGGGGTCCTGCGCGTCCTGCGCCCCCTCGGCGGGCTTGCGGCGCCGCTTCGGCGGCTCGTTGCCGCCATCGGTGATGGACATCATCACCGAGGTCAGCGCGATGCCGTCGCCTATGCAGTGGTGAATGCGCGCCACCATGGCGCTGCCGCCCTCGTAGTGTTCGATGAAGTGGAACTGCCACAGCGGGCGCGTGTGGTCCAGCGGCGTGGTGGCGAGCTCGCCGCACAAGGCCTGCAGCGCGGCGCGCTCGCTCTGGCCCTTCTCGCGCACCAGCCTGGCGGGTTTGACGTGGTGGTCGAGGTCGAAGTCGTCGTCGACCACCCAGGTCGCGCCCATCGCGTCGGCCACCACCTTCTGGCGGAAGCGGTCGTACTTGAGCAGGCGCGACTCGATGCGCTCGCGCAGCGCCTCCAGGGGCAGCGCCGGCGTGAGCAGCCAGACGCCGACGATCATCATCAGGTTGACCTCGTTGTCCATGCGCAGCCACGCGGTGTCGACCCGCGACATGCGTTCGGCGGCAACGGGCATGGGAAGCTCCTGATGGATACGTTCGGTAAAGGTCGCGGGACGATGCTGGGTAACATGCACGCCGTCAACACCGCATTTTCACCCACGAAAGCGCACCCCATGGCCAAACTCAAAGCCGCCTTCGAAGCCGCCGTCGCCGCCAGCAAGCAGTTGCCGGAGAAGCCCGACAACATGACGCTGCTGAAGATCTACTCGCTGTACAAGCAGGCCACCGAGGGCGACGTCGAGGGCAAGCGCCCCGGCTTCACCGACATGGTGGGCCGCGCCAAGTACGACGCCTGGGCCGCCGTCAAGGGCAAGGGCAGCGACGAGGCGATGCAGGAATACGTCGACCTCATCGAGTCGCTGAAGTGAGCCCCCGCCGCCGCCCATGCGCACCCGCCGACAGACGCTGAAGCACCTGGCCGCGGCGGGCGCCGCCGCACTGGGGCTGCCGGCCCTGGCGCAGGGCGGGCGGCGCATCCTGCTCGGCCAGAGCGCGGCGCTCACAGGCCCGGCGGCGCAGCTCGGGCTGCAGATGAACCGCGGCGCACGGCTGTTCTTCGACCGTCTCAACGCCGAGGGCGGCGTGGCCGGCCGCACGATTGAGATCAGGGCGCTGGACGACGGCTACGAGCCCGAGCGCTGCGCCGCCAATACCAAGGCGCTGATCGACGACGACAGCGTCTTTGCGCTCTTCGGCTACGTCGGCACGCCCACCGGGCTGGCCGCGCTGCCGCTGGTCAACGCCGCCGAGATCCCGCTCGTGGGCATGTTCACCGGCGCCGAGGCGCTGCGCGAGCCCTTCAGCCGCAGCATCTTCCACGTCCGCGCGTCGTACTACGACGAGACGGCGTTGATCGTCAAACAGCTCACCAACCTGGGGCTGAAACGCATCGCCGTGTTCCGCCAGAACGACAGCTACGGCCAGGCCGGCCTCGATGGCGTGAACCGGGCGCTGAAGGCGCTGAACCTGCAGCCCACGGCCGTCGGGCTGGTGGAGCGCAACACCGTCAACGTCGCCGCGGCGGTGCAGGCCATCGGGCCCACGCGGCCCGACGCCGTGGTGCAGATCAGCGCCTACAAGAGCTGCGCGGCCTTCATCCGCGAGGCGCGCAAGGCGGGCTACGGCGGCACTTTCTACAACGTCAGCTTCGTCGGCACGCAGGCGCTGGCCGACGAGCTGGGCAAGGACGGGCTGGGCGTGGTTGTCAGCCAGGTGATGCCCTTCCCCTATTCCACCACCACCGCGATCGCGCGCGAATACCTCGACGCCGTGAAGCGCGCCGGCGGCGACGCCACGGCCAACTACTCCAGCATGGAGGGTTACGTCTGCGCCAAGGTTTTTGCCGAAGGCCTGCGGCGCGCCACTGGCACGAGCCGCGACGCGCTGGTGGCCGGGCTGGAATCGCTGCAGCGCTACGACACCGGCGGCTACACGGTCAGCTTCGGCCCACGCAACCACCGCGGCTCGAGCTTCGTCGAGCTGTCGATGCTGACGGGCGACGGCAGGGTGCGGCGCTGACCGCGCCGCTCGTCGATCACCTGGCGACCAGCGCCTTTTCGATCTGCGACACCAGCGCCGCGCTGCCCGGCGTGACGTTGCTGTCGAAGCTGCCCAGCGCCTTGCCGGCGTACTGGCACAGCGGCTGCGGCGCTTCGTCCTGCAGCCGCGGGAAGCTGTGCTGCAGCAAGGCCGGGCAGGCGGCGGCACCGGCGGGAGCGGCCGGCGCCTGGGCGTTCGCTACCGGCGCCAGCACCGCCGTGGCGGCAGCCAGCGCAATCAGCGCGACCGAGGCGAGGAAGGGGTTGAACAAGGCGCGAACGAACTTCATGCGGCGGGCGTCGAAGAGTGCCTGGAAGGCTCGATGCTGCCAGCAAGCGTAGCCTGCAGCGCCGCCAGGGTCATGGCCGGCGGCGCGTCGAGGTCGTCGCGCACCCAGGCGGCGCCGTCGAAGCTGGCGTGCGCGAAATACACGCTCTTCGTCACCCCGCAGGCCAGACCGGCCGCGCGCGCGGCGACCAGGCCGTTGGGCGAGTCTTCGAGCGCCAGCGCCTCGCCCGCGGCCACGCCCAGCCGCTGCAACGCCAGCAGGTAGGCCTGGGGGTGCGGCTTCTTCACCGGCGCGTCTTCGGCGCAGACCACGGTGGTGAAGATGCCTTGCCAGCCGGGGCCCCAGAGGCTGGCGAACAGCGCCTCGACGTTGCTGCGGCTGGTGGTCGTGGCCACGGCCAGCGCCACGCCCGCGGCGCGGCACTCGTCCACCAGCCGCAGCACGCCCGGCCGCGCCGCGATGCCGCCCTCGTCGATCAACCGCGCATAGGCCAGGTTCTTGCGCCGGTGCAGGTCGCCGGCCAGCTGGTCGCGCTGCCAGGCCTCGGCCGGGGCGTCGGCGCGCGTGAGCATGTCGAGCAGCAGGCGCTCGCGGCCGCCGGTGACCTTCAGCAGTTCGCCGTAGTGCACCACGTCCCAGCGCCAGGTCAGCCCCAGTTGCTCGAAGGCCTGGTTGAAGGCGATGCGGTGGCCGTCGCGCTCGGTCTCGGCCACCGTGCCGTCGACGTCCCAGATCAGCGCGCGCAGCATGCCCAGGCAGCCCACGGCTTCAGCGGTAGCGCTTGACCATGTCGTCCAGCGGCACCGGCTTGATGCGCGCGGCGTGGCCGGCGCAGCCGAAGGCCTCGAAGCGCGCCTCGCAGATCTGGCGCGCCGCCTTGCGCGCCTCGATCAGCGCCTTGCGCGGGTCGAACTCGCTGGGCTGTTCGGCGAAGCTCTTGCGCATCGCGCCGGTCATGGCCAGCCGGATGTCGGTATCGATGTTGACCTTGCGTACGCCGCTGGCGATGCCGCGGCGGATCTCCTCCACCGGCACGCCATAAGTTTCCTTGATGTCGCCGCCGTGCTTGCGGATGATCTCGAGCCACTCCTGCGGCACGCTGGAGCTGCCGTGCATCACCAGGTGGGTGTTCGGTACCGCGGCGTGGATCCTGGCGATGCGCTCGATGGCCAGGATGTCGCCGGTGGGCTGGCGCGTGAACTTGTAGGCGCCGTGGCTGGTGCCGATGGCGATCGCCAGCGCGTCGACGCCGGTCCGGGCCACGAAGTCGCGTGCCTGCTCGGGGTCGGTGAGCATCATGTCGTGCGTGAGCTTGCCTTCGGCGCCGACGCCGTCTTCCTCGCCGGCCTCGCCGGTCTCCAGGCTGCCCAGGCAGCCGAGTTCACCTTCGACGCTGACCCCCACCGCATGCGCGATGCGGCAGACGTCGCGCGTGACCTCGACGTTGTAGTCGTAGGGCGCCGGCGTCTTGGCGTCTTCCTTCAGCGAGCCGTCCATCATCACGCTGGTGAAGCCCGAGCGTATGGCCTGCACGCACACCGCGGCCGAGGCGCCGTGGTCCTGGTGCAGCACGACCGGGATGTCGGGGTGGCTTTCCACCGCGGCCAGCACCATGTGGCGCAGGTAGGCCTCGCCGGCGTACTTGCGTGCCCCGGCGCTGGCCTGCAGGATCACCGGGCTCTGCGTGGCCTGGGCGGCCTCCATGATGGCCTGGATCTGCTCCAGGTTGTTGACGTTGAAGGCGGGTACGCCGTAGCCGTTTTCGGCGGCGTGGTCGAGCAGTTGTCGCAGCGAGACGAAGGCCATGGTCGGGGCTCCTGGAGGGAATGAGAGGGGGCGGTGTGGGCCCGCAGGCCCGCGTGGGTGTTGACGGCGGGACGGGATCAGCCTGCCAGGCAGCGCTGCACCTCGGCCACCACGGCCTCGGCGGTGATGCCGAAGTGCTGGTAGAGCGCGCCGGCCGGCGCCGACTCGCCGTAGCTCGTGATGCCGACCACGCCGCCTTCGCGGCCGACGTACTTGCGCCAGAAGTCGGGCTGCGCCGCCTCCACCGCCACCGCGGGCAGGCCGCGCGGGAGCACGCTGTCCTGCCAGGCCGCGTCCTGGCGGTCGAAGACGTTGCTGCACGGCATCGATACCACGCGCACCGGCACGCCGGCCGCGGCCAGCTGCGCCTGAGCCTTCAGCGCCAGCTGCAGTTCCGACCCCGTGCCTATGAGCACCGCGCGCGGCGCGCCGCCGGCGGCCTCGCTCAGCACATAACCGCCACGTGCAATGGCATCGGCGTGGGCCGGCGTGGTGGCCACCGGCAACACCTGGCGCGACAGCGCCAGTGCCGCGGGGCCGTCCTTGCGGCGCAGCGCGCTGGCCCAGGCCACCGTCGTCTCTATCGTGTCTGCCGGGCGCCAGACGTCGAGCTGGGGTATCAGGCGCAGCGAGGGCACGTGCTCGACGCTCTGGTGCGTGGGGCCGTCCTCGCCCAGGCCGATGCTGTCGTGCGTGAAGACGTGGATCACGCGGCGCCTCATCAGCGCGGCCATGCGGATGGCGTTGCGGCTGTAGTCGCTGAAGGTCAGGAAGGTGCCGCCATAGGGCAGCAGACCGCCGTGCAATGCGACGCCGTTCATGATGGCGGCCATGCCGAACTCGCGCACGCCGTAGCTGAGGTGGCGGTTCTCGCAGCCGGGGAAGTCGGTCAGGTTCGAACCCGTCAGGTCGGCGCTGCCGCCCAGCATCTCGGGCACCAGCGGCGCCAGCGCGGCCAGCGCCTTCTGCGAGCTCTTGCGCGAGGCCACGGCCTCGGGCTTGTCGCCGAAACTGGCGATGGCCTGCTGCACGATGGTGTCGAAGCTCACCGGCAGCTCGCCCGCCATGCGGCGCTCGAACTCGGCGGCCAGCACCGGGTGCGCGGCGCGGTAGGCGGCAAACTGCGCCTGCCAGCCGGCCTGGCGCGCGCGGCCGGCCTCGGTGGCGTCCCACAGCGCGCGCACCTCGGCCGGAATCTCGAAGGGCGCATGCGGCCAGCCGATGGCGGCGCGCGTCTTGGCGATCTCCTCCGCGCCCAGCGGTTCGCCGTGCGCCTTGGCCGTGCCCGCGCGCGACGGCGAGCCCTGGCCGATGGTGGTGCGGCAGACGATGAGCGTGGGCTTGTCGCTGCTGGCCCGGGCCTGTTCCAGCGCCGTGCCGACGGCACGCACGTCGTGGCCGTCGATGGGGCCGATGACGTTCCAGCCGTAGGCCTTGAAGCGCGCCGGCGTGTCGTCGCGGAACCAGCCGTCCACCGGGCCGTCGATGCTGATGCCGTTGTCGTCGTACAGCGCGACCAGTTTGTTCAGGCCCCACACGCCGGCCAGCGAGCAGACCTCGTGGCTGATGCCCTCCATCAGGCAGCCGTCGCCGAGGAAGACGTAGCTGCGATGGTCGACGATGGCATGGCCCGGGCGGTTGAATTCACGCGCCAGCAGCTGCTCGGCCAGCGCCATGCCCACCGCGTTGGCCAGCCCCTGGCCCAGCGGGCCGGTGGTGGTCTCGACACCCGGCGTCACGTCGACCTCGGGGTGGCCCGGTGTCTTGCTGTGCAGCTGGCGGAAGCGCTCGAGCTCGCCGACGGGCAGCGCGTAGCCGCTGAGGTTGAGCAGCGCGTACAGCAGCATCGACGCGTGGCCGTTGCTGAGCACGAAGCGGTCGCGGTCGGCCCACTGCGGGTTGGCCGGGTTGTGGCGCAGCACACCAGCCGCCCACAACGCGGTGGCCATCTCGGCCATGCCCATCGGTGCGCCCGGGTGGCCGCTGTTGGCGGCCTGCACGCCGTCCATGGCCAGCGCGCGCAGCGCGTTGGCGCGCACGTCGGTGGCGCCGGCGCTGCCGCGCAGCACTTGGGTGGTGGAATGTGATGCCATGTCAATTGCTCCAGCACGCAACGCGCGTGCCGCCACGCACGACGCGCGGCGAAAAGATCAAGCTTCCCGCCGCGGAACCGGCTCTGCCGGGCCGCTGGCGGACGGCCCCCTTGGGGGGTAGCGAACGCAAGTGAGCTTGGGGGCCCACTACAGGGCTCCCAGGGCGCGCTGGCGCCGTTCCATCATGCGCCAGATGAAGGGCGTGAAGATCAGCTGCATGGCCAGGTCCATCTTGCCGCCCGGCACCACGATGGTGTTGGCGCGGCTCATCCACGACTTGTCGATCATGTTCAGCAGGTAGGGGAAGTCGATGCCCTTGGGCTTGGCGAAGCGGATGACGACCATGCTCTCGTCGGGCGCCGGGATGTCGCGGGCGATGAAGGGGTTGCTGGTGTCGACCACCGGCACACGCTGAAAGTTGACGTGCGTGTGCTCGAACTGCGGGCAGATGTAGTGCACGTAGTCGGGCATGCGGCGCAGGATGGTGTCGGTCACCGCCTCGGTGCTGTAGCCGCGCATCTTCTTGTCGCGGTAGAGCTTCTGTATCCACTCCAGGTTGATGACGGGAACGACGCCGATCAGCAGGTCGGGGTGCTTGGCGATGTCGACCCCGGGCGTGACCACGGCGCCGTGCAGGCCCTCGTAGAACAGCAAGTCGGTGTCCTTGGGCACGTCTTCCCAGGGCGTGAAGGTGCCGGGCTCCTGCTTGTAGGGCGCGGCTTCCTCGTGGTCGTGCAGGTACTTGCGGCGTTTGCCGGTGCCCGTCTCGGCGTAGTTGGCGAACAGCGACTCGAGCTCCGCGAACAGGTTGTTCTCGGGGCCGAAGTGGCTGAAGTGCTCGTTGCCGGCCTTCTCGGCCTCGGCGGCGCGCACCTTCATCTCCTTGCGGTCGTAGCGGTGGAAGCTGTCGCCTTCGATGACGGCGGCCTTCACGCCTTCGCGGCGGAAGATGTTCTCGAAGGTGCGCGTCACCGAGGTGGTGCCGGCGCCCGACGAGCCGGTGATCGCGATGATCGGGTGGCGGTGAGACATGGCGGATCCTTAAGGGGTTCGAATCTGTGGTCGAGCGATCAAGCGGACGCCGTGGAACCGGCTTGGCCGGGCCACTGGCGTCGCCCCCTTGAGGGGGAGGCGCCGAAGGCGCTTCGGGGGTGGTCCATCAGTCTCTGAACAGGCTGCGCTCGGTGAACAACGGGCTGGCGCTGTCGGGCGTGACGGTCTCGCGGTGGTAGCGCTCGATGCGCTCGACCTCGTTCCTGCTGCCGAAGACCAGGCCGATGCGCTGGTGCAGCTCCGTCGGCTTGACCTCCAGCACAGGCAAGCGCCCGGTGCTGGCGCGGCCGCCCGCCTGTTCCATCAGGAAACCGATGGGGTTGGCCTCGTAGAGCAGGCGCAGCCGGCCGGGCTTCTTCGGGTCTTTCGTGTCGCGCGGGTACATGAAGACGCCGCCGCGCATCAGGATGCGATGGGCTTCGGCCACCATGCTGGCGATCCAGCGCGTGTTGAAGTCCTTGCCGCGCGGGCCCGTCTTGCC
>PNKD01000034.1 GCA_013822265.1 Leptothrix sp. (in: b-proteobacteria) | reverse complement strand
CGAACCCACGACCCCTTGGTTCGTAGCCCGTCGATAACCGAATGGGGTTCAATGAAATCAACGACTTAGCGGCGCCATCACCCCGCTTTTCCGCATAGAAGTGCCCAGGAGCGCCGCGGAAAGTCGCGCAAAAGTCGCGCCGCGATGGATGCACGTCAGAGCCCTTCGGCGCCGGCCAGGAACCGCTCGGCCTCGGCCGTCATGCCCTTCGAGATGGCGTCCCAGGACCTGGCGTGGAAGTCCTTGGGCAAACGCGCCTCGACCGCCGCCAACGATGGCTTGACCTGCTCGACCAAGCCGACCATGGCATCCCATATCGCCGGCCCGCCGTTCTTCATGGCCTGTTGGTGCCAATGGCGGGTGTGGATGGTGTCGAAGCGGTAGTGGACGTTCTTGGAACGCATCGCCATGGCCAAGCCCGCCTGCCGGCGGTTGTACTGGTTCGGGCCTTTGCCGAAGTAGGGCCACATCGACAGGATGTCGTAGAGCGGCGTCATGACGTAGGTGTCGCCAGGCTGCAAAAAGATCGAGTAGTTCTTGGCGTGGCCATCGGTGGCCGCCATCAACCAGAAGGCGAGCTGCGTCAGCTGAAACGCCAGCGCGTCCTGCTGCGGATCGGCGCTGCCGATGAGCAACTGCAGGCACTTCGCCATGCCGGGCCCGCCGTCGTGTTCGTACTTCTGCTTCGGCGAGACTCCCAGCGCCTGGCAGAAGTCTTCCTGCGGCAGCCGCGCGATCCAGGCGCCGTCGTCCATCCACGCGCGGTCGAAGCGCTCGACGACCAGGACGGTCTGGTCGCCGAAGGTCGCCATCGTCGTCGGCGCCACGGGCAGGCCGAGTTCCGAGACGATCTGGGCACAGACCCACTCGTTCTGGACTGAATCGGAGAGGTCGACACGGCGCGAACCGCCGACCAAGCCCAGCGGCAGCTTGAAGATGTGCGTCGTCGGCGTAGCGCCATGCGGCCGGCACCAGCGCCCGCCGGCCTGGGTGAACGCCGTCTTCTCCTGAGCACCGGCGATCGAGATGCGGAACAGATCGTCGTCGGGCTGGCGTAGCGAGCCGGGGCCGACGTCGGCGGGAACGGCCCGCAGGATCTCGGCGATCTGCCCCTCGTCGAGGGGTTCGCAGTCAACGCGGCTCCATCCTGTCGGTGTCGTCTCTTCGGGCAGCAACTGAACCGCACCGACGCAGTCCCGGCCAATGGCCTCCAGCAGCGAGAAGGCATCGGCCCTCTTCGTCTTGAAGCGGCGGCTCAGACGTTCACGGATCCTGTCGTTGTCCGGCAGCAGGTTGTCGAAGTAGTTGGCGACGGCATCGCCGCGGACCTCGCGCGAGGCGGTGATGGGCAGCGACAGCGACAGCGATCGGACCTTGGGCGACCTGAGCCAGGAGGCGTCGTAGACGAAAGAGTGCGTGGCACGATCGACGATCCAGGTGCCCACCAACTCGCCGTTCATCCAGGCATGGAGCGCCGTCGTCACCAGGTGCCCTTCTTCGGAGGAATCACGAAGCTGGTCACCGAGGCAGGCTTGGTGGTCCTTGTTGGTCGGCTACGCCGACCCGTCGGCGCACCGACGACCTGACCAACGGCTTTCGTAGAGGGCTTTGGCGCCCGTTTCACAACCGACATTGACGCGGACTGCGGCGCCTTTGGCCGCTCATCAGGCACTACCCGGCTGTCTGCACCTGCGCCTTCGGCGCTGTGTAGATGCAATGTGCCGCCCAGCGCCGCCAGCACTTTGGTGAGCTGGTCGAGACCGACAGCCCCCGGGTTCGCCTCGATCTCTGCAATGCGGGCCTGCCTGACGCCAACCAATGCGCCAAGCTGACCCTGCGTCAGTCCGCGGGTCTTCCGCAACGCGCGAAGATGTTGCTTCAACTGGTCGGGGATACGAAGCGGGAAGCTCATAGGGAACTACTCCGGTGAGTCGCACATATTACTGGCTTTAAACAGTTTATGAAACTTACTGGCTAAGCAACGTTTTTTGCATCCGCTGCTGAGCCCTCGCTAGGCCCGGCCATGGATGGTCCCAGCGTCGGCTGGTCTAAATGGCAGTTCGAGGCTGGAGGCGGCCGGCCACCTCCCAGCGGTTTCGGAGCGCCAGAGCCACATGAATCGGATGCCGGTCAGCGGTCACTCGTGTGGGCCCGCAAACGAACCTGAACCGCCATCCGCGCTCGTGGTCTCGCTGCCCTGAAGCTGCCAGTCGAACCCACACGCAGGCACCCGTGGGAGGCCCGCAGCGGAGGGCATACGCCAGGTGGGCGGCACCCAGTGCGATGGAGGCGCAGCGCGCGGCCTCAGACCATGCGGCCCACCACTTCGCGAGAACAAGCTCTATGCTGCAGTTGCCGCCGAGCGGAGTCCGCACACGGCGAGCATGGCCGCCAAGCTGCAGACTGCCGAAGGCATGGCGGCCTATCGCAGGCGCAGATGAATCACGGATTTGCCCAGGGGTTTGATCAAGAGCGGGCCCGGGTTTCGTCGGGTCCGCCAAAGGGGACTGCATCGCGTGCAAGCCGAATTCAAGTTTGTGTGTGGCGTTGAATCTGCGGCGCATGGGCAGCCTGACGGCAGCTTGAGAGCAGCACGATGAGCGCAACCGACTCCAAGAGCCTGCTCCTCAGGCGCTCGCCAACCTCAATGGGCGCCGCCATTGCCGCGCGACGCCGACGAGCCGACGAAACGGCTGCGTCGCGCAGGCAATCGATCAAGTTCCTGGGCGCTGCAAATTTCTGCCGCCCACACTCCTGGAACTTCCTGCGCCTGTTCTCCAGGCCGATGGCGCGTGTGGGCGACTTCGTGGCCGACCACGTCTTCGACGGGACCGACGACCTGGTGGTGGGCGCGGCGTCAATGGACGAGTTGGCCGATGCACGCCTGATCACGGTGGTGCACGACTTCAGGACCAACGAACGCGTGCATCATGTCCAACGCTTCGTGCAGCCGGAAACGGTGCGCACGATCCGCAGCAACATGGAGACCAAGAGCGCATGACCCCCGACACGTCACCGAGCTGCCCTTTTCCCTACCAGGGCCCGCCTGACCTGCAGCAGGCCGTCGCCGCCGCACTGCAGCTCGTCATCGACCCCGAGCTGGCGCTGAGCATCGTCGACCTGGGGCTGGTCTACGGCGTCGAGGTCAGTGCCGAAGGCGCCAGGGTGCGCATGACCATGACCTCGGCCGCCTGTCCGGTGACGGACCTGATCACTGACGAAGTCGAAGCCGAACTCGAGCGTGTACTGCCCGCCGGCGGCCGGACCGAGGTCGAACTGGTCTGGGAACCGGCCTGGACGCCCGAGCGGATGAGCGAACGCGCCCGGCGCTTCATGGGTTGAGTCCGCGATGACGCGGCAGGGCAGAACCCGTTCGCGCCTGGCCTGGCTGGCGACCTTCGCCCTGGTGCCGATGGTGGCCGCGGCGCTGCTGTCGGCGGTGGCCGGCGGGTTGCTGCGTGCCGGTGCCGACTGGCCGGCGCTGCAGGGTGCCGAGCTCGTGGCGCGTGCGGCGGGCGCGCATGCCGCGCTGATGCTGTCGAGCTTCCTGGGCATGGTCATCGCCATCGAACGAGCGGTGGCCGTGCGGCGGCGCTGGGCCTTCGCTGCGCCCGTGGCCGCAGGGCTGGGTGGCCTGGCGCTGCTGGCCGAGCGCTTCGAGCTGGCCGCCGGGCTGGGTGTGGCGGCGGCCGCGGTGTCGGTGGCCGTGCACCTCGTCGTCTTGCAGCGCCAGCGCGCGCCGCACACGGCGCTGCTGCTGCTGGCCGCGTGCGCCTGGCTGGTGGGCAATGGGCTGTTCGCGGCCGGCCGCGGACAGGCCGAGACCCTGCCCTGGTGGTTCCTGCTGCCGGTCCTGACGATCGCGGCCGAGCGCCTGGAGATGACCCGTCTGACACGCCGCCATGCGCTGGCGCAGCCGCTGCTGCAGGCCATCGTGGCAGCGCTGCTGGCCGGTGCGGTGCTGTCGCCGCTGGCGGTTGGCGGGGGTGTGCTCTTCGGCCTGGCCTTGACGGCGCTGGCGCTGTGGTTCGGCCAGTTCGACATCGCTCGGCGCACGCTGTTTGCGCAGGGCCTGCCGCGCTACATGGCCGCTTGCCTGCTGGCTGGCTATGCGTGGCTGGCGGTAGCCGGTCTGGCCTGGGTGGGCATGGCGCAGGGCGGCGATGGCCGCGACCTGGCCCTGCACGCGCTCGGCCTGGGTTTCATCTTCAGCATGGTGATGGGCCACGCGCCCGTCATCCTGCCTGCCGTGGCCGGCGTGAAGCTGCTCTTCGGCCCCTGGTTCTACCTGCCGCTGCTGGTGCTGCACGCCTCGCTGCTGCTGCGCGTGGTGGGGGGCACGACCTTCCCCGCGCTGCGCACGGCAGGCGCCGAGCTCAACGCGGCGGCGCTGCTGCTCTTCCTGGCCACGGTCGTCGCGTCGGCCCTGGCCTGGCGGCGGCGCCACCGCTGAGCACGACGCCGTCCGCGACCGCCGGTGTGCGGTCGCGGCTCGGCGTTCACCAGCGCCCGCGCAGCGTCAGCCGCCAGCTGCGCGGCGGCTCGACATGCGTGAACAGCGGTGAAGTCTCGGCCAGCCGCATCCGGCCCAGGTTGTGCACGCCCAGGGCAAGTTCCAGGCCTCGCGGCAAGTTGCGCGTGACCTGGGCGCCGACCAGCGTGACGGCACCCACGGTCTGCGGCGCCGCGCCTGCGGTCAGCGCCGGCAGCTGCTGGTCGGTGCTGGTCTCGACATGGCCGCCCGCACGCCAGGGGCCGCCCTGCCAATCGAGGCGCAAGGTGGCGCTGTGGCGTGGCCGCTTGTCCAGCCGCTGCCCGGCGGCGGTGCGTGCGTCCAGATAGGCATAACTCAACTGCAGCGCGAAGCCGCGGCCGAGGACCTGCGCCAGCGAGGCCTCGGCGCCCCGCAGGCGTGCCCGTGCCAGGTTCTCGTAGGTGTAGGTGCCGACGCCGGGCACGGCGCCGGCAGCCACCAGCCGCACCTCGATCAGGTCGTCGACGCGCTGGTCGAACAGCATCAGCTGCGCCTGCGTCGCGCCGGCGGTATGACCCACGCCCAGCTCGACGCCAAGGCTGCGCTCGGGCTGCAGCGCCGGGTTGCCGAGGAAGGTGTTGGGGCCTTCGGCGCGGCCGCCGGGCACGATCTGCTTCAGGTTCGGCGCCTTGAAGCCGTGGCTGTAGCCCCCCTTCACCGTCCAGGCCGCGTCGACCCGCCATACGCCGTACAGACGCGGGCTCCACTCGTGGCCGAACAGGCGGTAGCGGTCGTGGCGCAGCCCCAGCGCGAGGCCGAAGCGCGGTGTCAGCGCCAGTTCGTCCTGCACGAAGAGCGCACGGCTGCGCGACACCGACAGTCCGTCCGGCAAGCCGGGGTCGGCGAGGGCTTCGTCGCGCACTTCGAAGCCCGCGGTCAGCGCGTGCGCGCCCAGGCTCAGCCGCGCCTGGCCTTCCAGCACGCGGTCGTCGATCTGCTGCGGCGGGTTGACGGCCACGCCCGCGCTGCGCTGGTTCTCGACGTCGATGCGCGAGCGGTAGGCGCGCAGCTGGCCGGTGCCGGCCGGCAGCCCGGCCGCGCCCGTCCATGCCGTTTCCCAGCCCACCGAAGTCAAGGCGCGTTCCAGGTGGTTGACGGTGTCGTGGTAACGCCGCCGGCCGCTGCGTTCGCGCGCGCCGGCGTCGCGCTGCTCGCGGCCCGCGCGGTGCTCGAAATCGACACGCTGGCCCTGGCCGCGCCAGGCCAGGCCCAGCCAGGCGTCGTCCTTCTCGCGGCCCTCGAGTTCCGAGATCAGCGGGTCGCCCGCCGAGGCCAGCGCGTCCAGCCGCGTGGCCGCAGCGCCGGCGCGCAGGAAGAGGCCGCTGCCCAGGCCCAGCGGACCGTCCGCACGCAGCGCCAGCCGCCGGCCGTCGCCACCGCGACCGCCCTCGGCCCGGCTGCCCTCGACGCTGGCGCTGCCGCGCCAGGCCTCGCCCGGCTCGCGCGTGATGACGTTGACGACGCCGCCCAACGCCTCGGACCCGTACAGCACCGACATCGGGCCGCGCACGACCTCGATGCGCTCGATGTCCTCGACGGCGATCCAGTCGTACTGGAAGTCCGAGTGGCCGATGACGCCGTCGCTGGCGCCGACGCGCCGACCGTCGACGAGGAACAGCGTGTGCTTGCTGTCCATACCGCGCAGGCTGAGCACCTTGCGCCCGCCGATGGCACGTCCCTGCAGGCTGACGCCGGTCTCGCCACGCAGGGCGTCGAGCAGGTTGTCTGCGCCGCGGGCCTCAATTTGGCGCCGCGTGACGACGCTCAGCGCGGCCGGCGCGGTGGTCTCCAGCATGGCGTGGCGCGTAGCCGTGACGACGATGCTCTGCTGCGCCATGGCAGCGTCGGTGGCCAGCGCTGGCGTCCAAGCGACGAGACCGAGCCCCGCGAAGGCCAGCGCCAGGCGGTGCCTACGAAGCAGCAACGGGGCGCGTCGGGCCGGCCGCGACAGGGCCGTGCAAGCTGCCGTCATCGCGGGCCGCGCGAGCAGATGTTCATGGCGCAAAGCATCGCCGTATCGCCGTGCCTCGTCCTTGAACTGCTTCTGCTTTCAAGACACCCGCACAAACCCGCGCGCGCCTTTTCGCTTGAACCAGTTCAAGGAAAGACCCCAGGGCCAGCGAGACCATCGCGGTCGAGTCCGAGCCGTATCCGAAGAAGCACCACTGGGAAGTCACCGCTAAAGGAAACCCGATGAAATCCATCAAGCCTCTCGCCCACTGGACGACGCTGGCGGCGCTGCTGTTCACCTCCGCTCCGCTCGTCGCCCACGCACAGGACAAGAAGCCCGTCACGCCGGCCGAGATGAACTACCAGGCCGGCGCGTCGCCGCTGGCCGGCGAGGCGATGTACCAGTCGACCAACCCCAAGGCCCCGGCGATGACGCAAGCGGAGTTCGACCGCGCGCGCCAGATCTACTTCGAGCGCTGCGCCGGCTGCCACGGCGTGCTGCGCAAGGGCGCCACCGGCAAGCCGCTGACGCCCGACCTGACGCAGGCCAAGGGTACCGACTACCTGAAGGTCTTCATCGGCTACGGCTCGCCCGCCGGCATGCCGAACTGGCTGACCAGCGGCGAGATGGACGAGGGTACCGTCGACCTGATGGCGCGCTACATCCAGCACGACGCGCCGGTGCCGCCCGAATTCGGCATGGCCGAGATGAAGAAGACCTGGAAGGTCATCGTGCCGCCGGCGCAGCGGCCGACGAAGAAGATGAACAGCTACAACATCGAGAACATCTTCAGCACCACGCTGCGCGACACCGGCGAGGTGGCGCTGATCGACGGCGACACGAAGAAGATCATCAACATCGTCAAGACCGGCTACGCGGTTCACATCTCGCGCGTCTCGGCCTCTGGGCGCTACCTGTTCGTGATCGGGCGCGACGCCAAGATCAACATGATCGACCTCTGGATGGAGAAACCCGACAACGTGGCCGAGGTGCGCGTGGGCCTGGAGGCGCGCTCGGTGGACACCAGCAAGTACAAGGGCTACGAGGACAAGCTGGCGATCGCCGGCAGCTACTGGCCGCCGCAGTACACGATCATGAAGGGCGACACGCTCGAGCCGCTGAAGATCGTCGGCACGCGCGGCATGGTCGTCGGCACGCAGGAATACCACCCCGAGCCGCGCGTGGCCAGCATCGTGGCCAGCCACTACAAGCCCGAGTTCGTGGTCAACGTCAAGGAGACCGGCAAGACGCTGATGGTGGACTACTCCAATCTCGACGCGCTGAAGGTCACCGAGATCGGCTCGGCGCCTTTCCTGCACGACGGCGGCTGGGATTCGAGCAAGCGCTACTTCATGGTGGCGGCCAACAACAGCAACAAGATCGCCGCCATCGACGCCAAGGACGGCAAGCTGGCGGCCATCACCGAGGTCGGCAAGATCCCGCACCCGGGCCGCGGCGCCAACTTCATGCACCCGAAGTTCGGCCCCGTCTGGGCCACCGGCCACCTGGGCGACGAGACCATCTCGCTGATCGGCACCGACCCGAAGAAGCACAAGCAGTACGCCTTCAAGGAGGTGGCCAAGCTCACCGGCCCGGGCGGCGGCGCGCTCTTCATCAAGAGCCATCCGAAGAGCAAGAACCTGTATTCCGACGCGCCGCTGAACCCCGATCCGAAGATCTCGCAGGCCGTGGTGGTCTACGACATCCGCAATCTCGACAAGGGTTTCACCGTGCTGCCCATCGCCGAATGGGCGGGTCTGAACGACGACGGCGCCAAGCGCGTCGTGCAACCCGAGTTCAACAAGGCCGGCGACGAAGTCTGGTTCGCGGTCTGGTCGGCGAAGAACAAGCAAAGCGCGTTGGTGGTGGTGGACGACAAGACGCTCAAGCTCAAGGCCGTGATCAAGGACCCGCGCCTGATCACGCCCACGGGCCACTTCAACATCTACAACACGCAGCACGACGTCTACTGACCCCTGGAGCCCGACCACCATGCGCAAGACTGTCACCACGCTGGGCCTGATGGCCCTCGGACTGGGGCTTTCGGCCCCGGCACTGGCCGACCCCGTGGCCGACATGGCCAAGGCCGGGTGCACCGCCTGCCACCTCAAGGACAAGAAGCTCGTCGGCCCGTCCTACAAGGAGATTGCCGCGAAGAACAAGGGCAAGGCCGACGCCGTGGCCACGCTGACGGCCAAGGCACGCGCCGGCGGCAGTGGCGTGTACGGCCCGATCCCGATGCCGCCGAACCCGATGGCCAAGATCGGCGACGCCGAACTCAAGGCCGCGGTGGAGTGGATCCTCAAGCAGTAGCCCTCATGGCAGCGGCGACCGGCACCGGCGTGACGGGTCGCAGGCCATGCAACGCCGGGCGGCGCTGACCGCCCTGGCCTGGGGCTGCAACGGCATTGTGCTGCCGGGGCTGGCCGGCGCCGCGTCGCCGCTGGCGGCTCAGGTGCTGGTATGGGGACCGGGCGGCTGTGTGGCAGTCAGCGCCGATGGCACGCAGCAGCACCTGCCCGACGCGCCGGCCGCGGGCACGCGTCCCGCGCTCACGGCGCTGGGCCTGTGGCTCGTCGACACGCGGGGCGCATTGCGCTGCTGGGAGCCCGGCGCCGGCCCGGCCTGGACCTTGCGCCACACGGTGCCGTTCGCATCGCCCGTGCATGCCCTCGCCGCCAGCCCCGACGGCCGCTGGGTCGCCGCGGCGCATGGCGAGGCGCTGAGCCTGCTCGACGCCGCCGGCAGGCCTATGGCCTCGTTCGAAGGCAGCGACCTGGCACGCACGTCCCGCGGCGCGGCGACGGCGCTCTTCATGCTGCCGCAACGCCGCAGCTTTGTCGCCACTTGGCCCGCGCTGGGCGAGGTGTGGGAGATCTCGCTGGACCCCCAGGCCGCGCCGATCTTCGACGGCCTGGTGCACGACTACCGCATGGGCGAAGCCATCGCCAAGCCCGGCTACCTGGGTGCCCGCCGCGCACCGCTGGGTCGGCCGCTGCCCGGCTTCAACTTTGCCGATGCCCGCGTGCCCTGGCTGGCCGGCACGCTGGGCGCCGAGGTCGTGGTGATGCACCTGGACGTGCGCCGCCGCATCGCCGCGCTGCGCGCCGACGCCGCCCATCCGGCAGGGGCAGCGCTGCGGCGCTCGGCGCGCGACACGGCAGCCTTCGAATGGTGGTTGCCCTCGGGGCCCGAGGTGCAGGTCTTCGACACCCGACGCTGGGTGCGCCTGGCCACGCACACCCTGCCGGGGCCGGTGCGGCAGCTGCAGGCCGTGGACGCGAACGTCTGGGCGCTGGTGGGTGGGCGGGACGACCCTTCACTGTGGCAGATGGCTAACGATGCAAGTGGGTGGCATCCGGTGGAGACCGTCACCGCGCCGGTCGTGGCGATGAGCAGCACGCCTCAGGGCAGCGATCTGCTCGTGCTGCAGCGCGAGCCGCCGGCCCTGCTGCGACTGAACCACGACGGCAGCCCGAAGGCCCGCTGGCCACTGCCCGCGACCACCCCCTGGCAAGGCCTGTCGGTCGGGCCGGCGGCCTGAGCCGCCCGGCCTGGCCCCGGTGCGGCGCTGCGCCAGCCCGCACCCGACGCCCGTCCACTCGACTAACGGCGGGCCAGCCCCAGCAGCAGTGCCACGCCCAGCGCGGCGCCGAGGTTGTGCAGCAGCACCCAGGCCGGCGCCGCCGCCGCGGTGGCCGCCGTCGCCCCCAGCACGAACTGCAGCCCGGTGGCCCAAAGCAGCGCCACGCCCTCGGCCTGCCGGCCCTGCGTGCGGGCCAGCCAGCCCACGCCCAGCGCACAGGCGCCCGCCAGCAGCGCCAGCGCCAGGTGCGCCACGGGCGCCGCGCCGACCCGGCCGCTGCCCGACACGGCGCCCAGCGCGGCCTGCGCCGCCCACAGCGCGGCGCCCAGCAGCGCCCAGCGCGCGAGCAACGGGCCTGAGCCCGGCCCGCTACGCAGCTGCAGCACCAGGCGCCAGCTCAACGCCAGCATCAGCACGCCCCCGATCAGGTTGCCCAGCAGCACACCCAAGGCCCGCGAGCCCGGCGTGACGATACCCAGCGCCGACAGGCCCAGCGCCAGCCCCAGCAACGCCAGCACCAGGCGTCCGCGGGCCGGCTGCCGGCGCGACCGGGGCCAGGTCAGTGCGCCCATCGCCAGCACCAGCAGCAGCACCGACGTGGCGGCCACGCGGTGGGTGCCGCGCACCACCGCGAGCACGCGCGGCGCCCCCAGCAGCGTGGGCGCCACGGCCGCAGCGGCTGGACGATCGGCAGCGCGGCAGCCCGGCCAGTCGATGCAGGCCGGGCGCGGCTGCGCCAGCCGCAGCCAGGCGCTGGCGCTGGTCACGGCCAGCATCAGCACCAGACAGGCAAAGGCCAGCCGGCGCAGCGTCAGGAGGTGTCGGTCTTCGGTCATCAACTCGGGTGGCACGGGTCATCGTAGCCGGCGCGGGCGGGCACCACCACCGGCGTGCGCGCATGCGGGTCTTCCTGGGTGGGCCAGGCCCCGAATCCTTGAACTGGTTCATTTTTGGCTGCAGCTTGCGCGCCACAGAATGCCCCGACCCTGCCGCGCCCCTGGCGCATCCGGCAGCGCCGCACCCGCCGCGCGCCTGTGACGACACGAAGGAGAGCACCGTGAGCACCCACGACACACACGACGACGAGCACGCACCCGTACCCTGGGTGCAGCAGCTGCT
Organism: Leptothrix sp. (in: b-proteobacteria); assembly: GCA_013822265.1. Classification (GTDB taxonomy): domain Bacteria; phylum Pseudomonadota; class Gammaproteobacteria; order Burkholderiales; family Burkholderiaceae_C; genus Rubrivivax. The sequence continues at coordinate 19,664 of PNKD01000034.1, read as the reverse complement.
CGACAACCCCTTCCTGCTGCTGTTCATCGGTGTCTTCGTGCCCATGATGGTCTACACCGTCTGGGGCGTCGTCGACATCCTGACCTTGCCGATGGCCAAGTAGAAGAGGCCAGCCCCATGAGCGCCATCCTCCCCCCCGCCGAACGCCTCTGGTACAAACATCCGATCGACCGTGTCGAGGGCACGTGGATCGCCATCGCGCTGATCTGGTGCCTGATCATGTTCGCCATGATGGTGGGCTGGCATGTCTGGGGCAAACAGAACCTGTCCACCGAGACCTACCGCACCACGCCCGAGATGTTCATGGCCAAGACCCAGGCCATGGTCGAAAAGTACACGGTGCGCATCGAGAAGGACGAAAACGCCACGCCGGTGGTCGCACCCCCGCCGGGCAGCGACGTCTACTTCATCGCGCGGCTGTGGAGCTTCTACCCCGTGCTCGAGCTCGAGAAGGGCAAGACCTACAAGCTGCACCTGACCTCGATGGACTACAACCACGGCTTTTCGCTGCAGCCGGCCAACATCAACATCCAGATCGTGCCCGGCTTCGAGCACGTGGTCACCGTCACGCCCAACCAGTCGGGCACCTACTCGGTGGTGTGCAACGAGTACTGCGGCATCGGCCATCACAAGATGGTCGGCCGTGTCTACGTCAAGTGAGGAACGGGCGATGAGCACCACCACCACATCGACCACCACTTATCGCACCTGCCCGCGCTCGGGCCTGCAATTCGAACACCAGGCCGAATGGCTGATGAAGGCCAATGCCTTCGTCGCCGTGGTCTGGCTGCTGTTCGGCGGCGTGCTCGCCATCGGCGTCGTGCTGACACGCTGGCCGGCCGTGCGCTGGCTCGAAGCCGACACCTTCTACATGGTGCTCACGGCCCACGGCATCGACATGCTGATCTACTGGATCATCTTCTTCGAGGTCGCGGTGCTGTACTTCTGCGCGTCCACGCTGCTGCGCTGTCGCATCGCCACGCCCAAGGTCGCGTGGCTGGCCTTCGCGCTGATGCTCATCGGCTCGGTGGTCAACAACGTCGCGGTCTTCCGCGGCGCGTCCAGCGTCATGATGACGTCCTACGTGCCGATGATGGCCGAGCCCAACTTCTACCTCGGGCTCATCCTCTTCGCCGTCGGCGCCTTGATTGCGGTCTTCGTCTTCTTCGGCACGCTGGTCGTCGCCAAGCGCGAGAAGACCTACGAAGGCTCGGTGCCGCTGGTCACCTTCGGCGCCATCACGGCGGCCATCATCGCGGTCTTCACCATCGCCTCCGGCGCCATCATCCTGATCCCGACCTGGCTGATGTCGCTGGGTGTGGTCAAGCAGGTCGACCCGCTCGTCTACCGCACCATCTGGTGGGCCTTCGGGCACTCGTCGCAGCAGATCAACGTCGCGGCGCACATCTCGGTGTGGTACCTGGTGGCGGCCATCGCCTTCGGCGCCAAGCCGATGAGCGAACGTGTCAGCCGCACCGCCTTCCTGCTCTACATCCTGTTCCTGCAACTGGCCAGCGCGCACCACCTGCTGGCCGACCCGGGGCTGTCGACGGGCTGGAAGGTCGTCAACACCAGCTACTTCATGTACTTCGCGGTGCTGGCCTCGATGATCCACGGCCTGACCATCCCGGGCGCGATGGAAGTCGCGCAGCGCCAGAAGGGTTTCACCAAGGGCCTGTTCGAGTGGCTGCGCAAGGCGCCGTGGAGCAACCCCACCTTCTCGGGCGTGTTCATCTCGATCATCGGCTTCGGTTTCCTCGGCGGCATCTCGGGCGTGATGATGGGCACCGAGCAGCTCAACATGATCATCCACAACACGATCTACGTGCCGGGGCACTTCCACGCCACGGTGGTGGTGGGCACCACGCTGACCTTCATGGCGCTGACCTACTACCTGATCCCGGTGTTGTTCAGGCGCGAGATGATCAACCCGGTGCTGGCGAAGTGGCAGCCCTACCTGTTCGGCTTCTCGATGTACTTCTTCTGCCTGGTGATGATGGGCGCCGGCACGCTGGGGGTGTCGCGCCGCCACTGGGACATGGCCTTCCAGGGCGCGGCGCTGGCCTATGAATGGCCGGGTGCGGCCTACCTGATGATGGCGCTGGTGGGTGTGGCCGGCATCGCGGCCATCACCGGCGGCGCGATCTACATCTACATCACGGTCGGCTCGCTGCTGTGGGGGCGCAAGCTCGAAGCCGGCGCCACCAGCGGCAAGTTCACGCCGGTGGGCCGCGCCTCGCCCACGGTCGTCGCACAGAGCTACGGTTCCATGGGCTTCGCCGCGCCGGGCACCTTCACGCTGGCGATGGTCTTCCTGCTGGCCTTCATCCTGTACTACTTCATCAACTGGAAGTACCTCTCGACCCTGTGGGGCCTGAGCTGACCGCCAGCCACGCGCCCGCCCGCGCCTGATCCCGGCCGTACAGACTCGACAGGAGACACGCCATGAACCGCAGCTCGCAGACCGCCGTTTCAGCCGGGCTGGCCTCGGCACCCCGGGCCACTGCACCTGCCACGCCGCGCTGGCGCACGGTGCTGGGCGTCTTCAAGCTGCGCATCAGCGTGCTCATCATGGCCACCGCGCTGGGCGGCCTGTTCATCGTGCCCGAAGGCACGGTGGCGCCGCTGCAGGCGCTGGTGCTGGCGCTGTCGGTGCTGTTGGCCTCGGCCAGCGCGGGCGCCTTCAACCAGTTCGTCGAAGCCGACAGCGACCGCCTGATGGCGCGCACCCGCACGCGGGCCTTCGCCAGCGGCGCACTGCCGCGCAGCGGCGGCTGGCTGCTGGCGATCGTGGCGCTGCTGGTCTTCGCGGTGAGCCTGACGGCGGTCTTCGTCAACCTCGCCGCCGCCGGCTTCGTGCTGCTGGGCGCTCTCACCTACGCCGGCGTCTACACGCTGGGGCTGAAGCGCCGCACGCCCTGGAACATCGTCATCGGCGGGCTGGCCGGCAGCTTCGCGGTGCTGGCCGGCGCCGCGGCGGTGAACCCGCAGATCGGCCCCCTGGCCATCGTGCTGGCGGTGGTGCTCTTCCTGTGGACGCCGCCGCACTTCTGGAGCCTGGCCATCGCCAACGAGGCGCAGTACGCCGCAGCCGGCGTGCCCATGCTGCCGGTGGTGGTGGGCGCGGCGCGCGCGGCGCGCATCGTGCATGCCAGCACGATCGCGCTGGTGGTGGTGTCGCTGCTGCCGGTGTTCTTCGGCGCGGGCTGGGTCGTCTTCGCCGGTGCCCTGGTCGGCGGCGTGCATTTCCTGCGCAAGACCCATGCGCTGGTGCGCCAGCCCAATCGCCGCACGGCGATGGCGGCGTTCTTCGCGTCGATGGTGCAGCTCAGTGCACTCCTGGCGGCGGTGGTCATCGATGCTGCTTTGCGCTGATGGTCCCCGAACGCGCACCGCGGTCCACGCGCGCCGCCTGATCGGGCGCAGCTGCGCCATCGCGGCGCTCGCTTTCTGCCTGCCCTTCACCGCCGGGGCCTTCGACGGGGCGGCCACGCCAGCTGCCCCCCGCACCCCCAGCACCGAAGCCACCGCGCGCGAGCCCGGTGGCGTGCCCACGCTGAACGAGGCGGCGGCGCTGCGTGCCGCGTTGGCCGCCATCGGCCGGCCGCTGCCCGACGTGCTGCTGCTCGACCGCCAGGGCCGCCCCGTGAAGCTGTCCGACTACCGCGGCAAGCCGCTGCTCGTGAGCTTCATCTACACCGGCTGCTTCCAGGTCTGCCCGACGCAGACCCGCGCGCTGCTGCAGGCCGTGCAGGGCCTGGAACGCATGCTTGGTGAAAGCCAGTTCAACATCGTCAGCATCGGCTTCAACCAGCCCTTCGACAGCCCCGACTCGATGCGCTCGTTTGCGCGCCAGCATCTCATCGAGCACCGCAACTGGGAGTTCCTGAGCCCGTCGCGCGAGGCCGTGGCCCAGCTCACCAACACCTTCGGCTTCAGCTACGTGGCCACGCCAGCGGGTTTCGACCACGTGCTCGGCGTGACGGTGGTCGACGCCGCGGGCCGCATCCATGCCCAGGTCTTCGGCGACCGGCTGCGCGCCGACCAGCTGGGTGAACCGCTGCGGCAGCTGCTGCTGGGCACACCGCCGGCGGCGACCTCGACGCTGGCGGCGGTGGTCGAACGGGTGCGCATCCTGTGCACCGTGTACGACCCCGAGACCGGCGAATACCGCTACGACTGGAAACTGATCTTCGAACTCATCGGCGGCGCGCTCTTCTTCTTCAGCGTGGCGATCTACCTCTTCCTCGAATGGCGCGAGCAACGGCGTGCACGCAGGTCTTCATGCACAGCCCCACGGCAAACTTCCGGCAGCACGGCCTGAACGCGTGGCGAGCGGTTGAAGGCGCCTTCGATGCCGCCTTCACCTCGCGCCTGAACCCGCTGCGTCACCTGGGCGCCATCGGCTTCCTGGCCTTCTGGCTGCTGGTGGCCAGCGGCGTGGTGCTCTTCATCGTCTTCGACACTTCTGTGACCGGGGCCTGGCGCTCGATCGAAGAACTCGTGCGCCTGCCCTTCGGCGTCGGCCGGCTGCTGCGCGGCCTGCACCGCTACAGCGCCGACGTGCTGGTGATCGTGATGGTGCTGCACGGGCTGCGCGAGTGGCTGCACGGGCACGCGTTGGGTTTCCGGCGTTTCCACTGGCTCACCGGCGTGCCGCTCATCGGCTTCGTCTTCGTCGGCGCCATCGGCGGCTTCTGGATCAACTGGGACCAGCTGGGCCAGTTCTCGGCCATCGCCACCGCCGAATGGCTGGACGCCCTACCGCTGCTGGCCGGGTCGCTGGCGCGCAACTTCCTCGCCGAGGGGGCGGTCAGCGACCGCCTGTTCTCGCTCTTCGTCTTCGTGCACATCGGTGTGCCGCTGCTGATGCTGTTCGGGCTGTGGTTCCACATCCAGCGCATCACCCGTGCCGCGGTGCTGCCGCCGCGGCCGCTGACGCTGGGGCTGCTGGCCACGCTGGTGCTGCTGGCGCTGGCCAGCCCGGTGGCCAGCCACGCGCCGGCGGCGCTGGCCCGCGTGCCGGAACAGCTGCGGCTGGACTGGATCCTGCTCTTCGTGCATCCGCTGGTCGACGCCACCTCGCCGGTCTTCGTCTGGGCCCTGGTCGGCGCCGGCGCGGCGCTGCTGTTCGTGCTGCCCTTCCTGCCGCAGCCGCCGCGCTCGGCGGTGGCCGTGGTCGACGCACACAACTGCAACGGCTGCAAACGCTGCTTCGTCGACTGCCCCTACGCCGCCGTCACGATGGTGCCGCACCCGAACCAGCGTTTGGGCCGCACGCTGGCGCAGGTCGACGCCGACCTGTGCGCCGGCTGCGGCATCTGTGCCGGCGCCTGCCCGTCGTCGACGCCCTTCCGCAGCGCGGCGCAGCTGGTCACCGGCATCGACATGCCGCAACTCACCGTAAATGCGCTGCGCCAGCGCCTGCAGCAGGCCGTGAGCCAATCGCCAGCCGCCCGGCCGCTGGTGCTGTTCGGCTGCGACCACGGCGCACGCTGCGACGGGTTGACCGCGCCCGACGTCACGCCTTTCAGCCTGCTGTGCACCGGCCAGCTGCCACCGTCCTTCGTCGAATACGCGCTGCGCGACGGCGCCGCTGGCGTGCTGGTTGCCGCTTGCCGCGAGGGCGGCTGCGAATTCCGGCTCGGCGAGCGCTGGACCGCCGAGCGCCTGGCCGGCGCGCGTGAACCCCACCTGCGCGACGGCGTGCCCGCGCAGCGGCTGGAGCTGGTCTTCGCCGGCCCGGGCGACGAGGACGAACTGGCCCGCGGCCTGGAACGCCTGCGCCAGCGTGTGCGAACACTGACCCTCGACATCGACCCTGCCCTGCGCCTGCACCATGCCTGAAACCCCCGCCCGAATCCCGGCCTCCCTGGGCCCCGGCGCCTGGCTGGGCCAGGTGCTGCTGTTCGGGCTGTTCGCGCTGGCCATCGGCGTCTTCTCGCAATGGCCGCCCTACCGCCACCTGCAGGCCGACCAGGCGCTGATCAAGCTGAGCTTCACGCGCGTGGGCAAGCCGGTGGGCGACTGCCGCACGCTGAGCGCCGACGAACTGGCGCGCCTGCCGCCGAACATGCGCGCGCCGACGAGCTGCCCCCGTGAACGTTCACCGGTGACGGTGCAGGTCGACCTCGACGGCCGCACCGTGCTGCAGCGGGTGGCGCCTCCCACCGGCATCGCCAAGGACGGCGCGGCCGCGGTCTACGAGCGGCTGGTCGTTCCCGCCGGCGAACACCAGATCGCCGTGCGCCTGTCTGACGACGTGCGCGCCCGCGACGCCGCCTACCGCCACGAGGCCCGCGTGACGCTGGTGCCGGGCCAGGTGCTGGTCATCGATTTCGACGCCGCGAAAGGCGGCATCACCCTGCAATGAACACCCTCACCACCCCCAGCGCCGGCGGCCGCCGCCGGCCACACGCCAGCGACGATCCACGCCCTGCTGGCGAGACGCTCACCGCGTCAAGCCCCGCCGACTACACGCTGCCCGTCGTCGTCGCCGGCCAGCGCAGCTTGGCGCGCGCCTGGCTGCTGCTGGCGCTGGCCGCGCTGGTCGGCTCCGGGCTGTTCTCGGTGCTGCTGGTGCTGGCGCGCACGCCGGGCATCAACGCCTGGCTGCCGGCGGGCGATTTCTTCCGCGTCGCGCTCGTCGTGCATGTCGATCTCTCGGTGCTGGTCTGGTTCGTCGCCATCGCCGGGCTGCTGTGGACGCTGGCCGCGCGGCCGGCCGCCAGCGCGGCGGGCGCGGCACTGCACCGGCTCCCGCTGCTGCTGTGCGGCGCCGGGGCGCTGGGCATGGCGCTGGCGGCCTTCGTCGGCGGCGGGCCGGCGGTGATGGCCAACTACATCCCCATGCTGGACAGCACCGCCTTCCGCGGCGCGGTGGCCGTGTTCGGGCTGGGCGCGCTGCTGCTGGTGACGCTGAGCCTGGCGCGTGCGCTGCCCATCGGCCCGGCGGTGGACGGCGCCGGCGCGCTGCGCTTCGGCCTGCATGCCGGTGCGGTGGCGGCTGCGGTGGCCTTGCTGGCCTTCGCCTGGTCGCTGGCGGTGGTGCCCACCGAACTGCCGGCCAAGGCCTATTACGAGATCCTCTTCTGGGGCGGCGGCCATGCGCTGCAGTTCACCTGGACGCTGCTGATGCTGGTGGCCTGGCTGGCGCTGGCGCAGGCCTGTGGCGGCCGCATCCCGCTCAGCCCGCGCATCGTGCTGCTGCTCTTCGTGGTGGCGCTGGTCGGTGTGTTCGGCACGCCGCTGGCCTACCTGATGCACGACGTGAGCAGCGTCGAACACCGCGACATGCACACCTGGGGCATGCGTTTCGGCGGTGGTCTGGCCATCGTGCCGCTGGCGTTGGCGGTGCTGCTGGCGATGGCCTCGCGCCGCAGGGGCCCAGCGCTCACCGAGACGCAACGGCCGCTTCGTGCCGCGCTGCTGGCGTCGATGCTGCTGTTCGTCGCCGGCGGTGTCATCGGCCTGGCGATCCAGGGCAACAACGTCAAGATCCCGGCGCATTACCACGGCTGCATCGTCGGCGTGACGCTGGCGTTGATGGGCGTCGTCTACCACCTGCTGCCGCCGCTGGGCTACCGCGCGCCGGCTGGCCGCGCGGCCGTGCTGCAGCCCTGGCTCTACGGCGGCGGGCAGCTGCTGCACATCGTCGGCCTGGTGTGGTCGGGCGGCTACGGCGTGCAGCGCAAGGTGGCCGGCTCGGAGCAGGTGCTGCGCAGCACCGGCGAGGTGGCCGGCATGGGCCTGATGGGCCTGGGCGGCCTGCTGGCCATCGGCGGTGGCCTGCTCTTCGTGGTGGTGGTGGCCCGCGCAATGCGCCGGTCGCTGAAATGACGCGGGCGCAATGACCGCGACGAAGGTGCCGGCGCGATGATCGCCTTCCTGCAGCGTGCCCTGCGCGCGACCTTCATGGCCGCCGAAGGCCTGTTCAACCGCGCCTTCGGCGACCGCCTCAACCCGCTGTACCACCTGGGCGCGATCACCTTCTTCCTGTTCTGGGTGGTCGGCGCCACGGGCCTGGTGCTCTACGCCTTCTTCGACACCAGCGTCGAGGGCGCGCACCGCTCGATGGAGGCGCTGGCGTTGTCCCTCTGGGGCGCCGGCGGCATGCTGCGCACGGTGCACCGGCACGCGTCGGACGCGCTGGTGCTGACGATGAGCATCCACGCGCTGCGCTACTTCGCCTTCGACCGCCTGCGCGGCTTCCGCTGGTTCTCGTGGGTCACCGGCGTGGTGCTGGTGTGGCTGGCCTTCGTGGCCGGCGTCAACGGCTACATGCTGCCCTGGGACCGCCTGGCGCAGTTCGTCACCCAGGCCAGTTTCGAGTGGATCGACTGGCTGCCCGGCTTCGGCGGCACGCTGATCCGCAACTTCATCCTGCCCGAGCACGTCAGCAACCGGCTGTTCTCGCTGCTGGTCTTCATCCACATCGGCGTGCCGCTGGTGATGCTGCTGCTGATGTGGCTGCACGTGCAGCGCGTGCCCAAGGCCAGCACGCAGCCGCCGCGACCCATCACGCTGGCGGTGGTGCTGATGCTGCTGGTGCTGGCGCTGGCCACGCCGGTGTCCAGCCAGGGCCCGGCCGACCTGAACACGGCGCCGGCCGTGCTGATGCTCGACTGGTTCCTGCTCGCCCTCTTCCCGCTGCTCTACGCCTGGCCGCTGGGCGTGGTGTGGGGCGTGGTCGGTGGCGCCACGCTGCTGCTGCTGCTGCTGCCCTGGCTGCCGCCGCGGCGCGGCAAGGGCGGGCTGATGCAGTTGACGGCGCACCCCGGGCCGGTGCGTTTTGCGGCACGCGCCGGCGAGACGCTGCTCGAGGCCGGCCTGCGCGCCGGCGTCGCGCTGCCCTACGACTGCCGCTGCGGCGGCTGCGGCGTGTGCGCCTGCACGGTGCTCAACGGCCGCGTCGACCACGGCCCCTACCAAGCGGCGGCGCTGACGCCGGCCATGCGGGCCCGCGGCCAGACGCTGATGTGCTGCGCGGTGGCGCTGGAAGACCTGGAAATCGAGGTCGAGGGCGTGCCCCCGCTGACGCTCGGCGAGGCCGGCGCCGGCGCGGGCGCCGCCGGGCTGCAACGCCGCCACGGCCGCGTCAGCGCGATGGAGCGGCTGTCGCCCGACCTGATGCGCGTGTTCATCACGCTGCCCGGCGATCAGAAGCTGCCTTTCCTGGCCGGGCAGTACATCAACATCGTGCTCGACGACGGCGCCCGGCGCGCCTTCTCGTTCGCCAGCGCGCCGGCCGACCCCGGCCAGCCGCCATCGACCGCCGGCGACGTGATCGAGTTGCACGTGCGCTGGATTCCCGGCGGCCGCTACACGACGCAGGTCTTCGAGCAAATGAAGGTCGGCGACGAGGTCGAGTTCGAAGGCCCGCTGGGCCGCTTCACGCTGCACGACAGCCAGCGGCCCATCCTCTTCGTGGCCGGCGCCACCGGCTTCGCGCCCATCAAGAGCATCCTCGAGGACGCTTTCCGCAAGGGCGTGCGCCGGCCGATGGTGCTGTACTGGGGCGTGCGCCACGAGCACGACCTGTACCTGCTGGACACCCTGGCCCGCTGGCAACAGGAACACGCGAACTTCAAGTTCGTGCCGGTGCTGTCGGAACCCGAGGAAGGCAGCGCCTGGGCAGGCAGGCGCGGTTACGTGCACGAGGCGCTGCTGGCCGACCACCCCGACCTGAACGGCTACGAGGTCTACGCCTGCGGCTCGGTGCGCATGGTGACGGCGGCGGTGCCCGACTTCATCGCCCATGGGCTGGCCGAGCAGTACTGCTTCTCGGACGCCTTCACGCCGACGGTTTCAGCGCCGCCGGCTGCTGCCGGCAGCTGAAGCCATCACTTCACCTGCAGCTGATTCAAGTACTCCAGCAGCGCCATGATGCGGGAGCGCACGAACACGGCCTGGTTGTAGGGCAGGTCGGGCAGCGCTTCCGCGGCCTGCACCGTGTATTCCACGCCCCAGACCGGCATCGCGCGTGTGCCGTGACCCTTGCCGGCGCCTTCGATGATCTCGCAGGTCTTATTGACCGGGAAGATGCCACCGTTGTTGCGCGCCAGCATCGTCAGGTCGGGCAGGCGGGTCTTGAGTTGTTCCGCGAAGGGCCCGTTGCCCCGGCCGTCGATGCCGTGGCAGGACGCACACTTGGCCTCGAACTCGCGCTTGCCCAGATCCACCTTCGGCTGGGCCAGGGCCGCAGCGGCAACCGACACCAAGGCCACGGTGCAGGCCGCGGCACGCAGAACGCTGGATTTCATCGTCGACTCCCTGAGCACATTGCAAAGGGGCAAACACCTCGCCCTGCAGCCACTATCGACCGGCCGCCGGCGGCACGGCTTGATGCGGGTCAACGGCAGCGGGAGCACTGCTCGTCGCGCGCGCGGTGGCCTGCGCCGGCCGGCGTGCTGGCTCAGCCGGCCAGCCAGCGCAGCGGCCCGCGCAGGTCGTGCGCGATGGCGGTGCCGACGATCCAGCCGAAGCACGCCAGCGCAGCCAGCGTCCAGCCCAGCCGCGCGGCCGGCGTGCGCGCGCGCCGCAGCGCCATCGTGCCCAGACCGATGTAGACCAGCAGCAGCACCAGCTTCATGCCCAGCCAGGTCTGCTGCAGCGGATGGACCTGCAGGGCCGCCCACAGCAGCGCACCGGCCGTGAGCAGGCCGGTGTCGATGACCCAGCTGGCCACGCGGGCCGGCCGTGCCAGCGGCCAGCCCGCACCGGCCAGCGACGCGAAGGCGCGCAGCGCAAACAGACAGCCGCTGGCGGTGACGAAGCCGAGGTGCAGCTGTCGGAAGGTGATGTAATGTTCGGCCAAGGCCTGCATCGGATGTTGGGTGTTGCCGCTCAGAGGAAAATCCTGCCGTGCTCGATACCCGAAGCTTCGACATTCCCCGCTTCCTGGCGGTGCTGCCCTTGTTTTCCGACATCGGCAGCGCCGAGCGTGAACGCCTGGCCGAGGGCTGCTCGCTGCGGCGCTTCGAGCGCGGCGACATGATCTTCCGCGTCGGCGAACCCTGCGAATCCTTCCATGTCGTCGTCGTCGGGCAGGCCAAGCTGTTCGTGATCTCGCCGGCGGGGCAAGAGAAGGTGATCGAACTGGTCAGCCCCGGTTCGAGCTTCGCCGAGGCGCTCATGTTCCTGGGCAAACCCTGCATGGTCAACGCCCAGGCGCTGTCCGACACCACGCTGCTCACGGTCGAGCGCGACGCCGTGGTGGCCGAACTGGAGAAGGACAGCCGCTTTGCCATGCGAATGCTGGCCGGCCTGTCGCGCCGCCTGCACGGCCTGGTGCACGACGTGCAGGCCTACGCGCTGCAAAGCGGGGTGCAGCGTGTCGTCGGCTACCTGCTGCGCGACCAGGTGCTGGACGACCAGAATGGCGAAGAAGCGCGCACGGTGTCGCTGCCGGTCAGCAAGGCCACCGTGGCCTCGCGCCTGTCGCTGACGCCGGAGTACTTCTCGCGTGTGCTGCGCGAACTGGAAGCCGCGGGGCTGATCTCGGTCGACAAGCGCGACATCCACATCCTGGACAGCAAGCAGCTCGCGGCCTACCGCTCCTAGCCGCTGCAGGAACATCCACCGCTGCCGCCACAGCCGGTGGTGATGCCGCCGGGCATCCCGTCGGCGACGCGGGCCACGCGCACGTGCCAGAGCGCCGGCCCGGCCTGGAGGTACTTCCAGTCGAACTGGCCCGTGCGCGTCTGGCTGAACTGATGCCTGAGCGGCACGGGGTCATGATCGTTGACGATCTCCAGCGCCTGCCCTGTGGCAAGTGCGTCGAAGGTACCGAAGATGAGCGCATGCCGCTGCACCGGCGGCACCGTGCGCACATCGATCGACTTCACTGCAGTGTCCATGACCCCTCCCTCGAGGCAGATGTTCGCGCCGCAGGCTATGCCGGACCGGCGGGCTCCGCCTTGAACCGGGTCAAGGACGGCGGCTCAAGACGATCCTGGCGTGCTGCGCGGCCAGCCGTCGGCCTTCGATCGGCGCCGGCTTGCCTCAGGGCCGGCAGGGCTGCGTACAGGTGCCTCGCAAGCGTGTATCATGGTAAGTATCCAAACACTTACCAAATGCCCACACGGGCGGCGCATCATGCAGACCCGACTGTCCACCGTGGAACGCCAATCGGAGATCGTCGCGGCGGCGTTGACCCTGGCCGGCGAATTCAGCCCGGTGGCAATCACCACCGGCGACATCGCCGCCGCTATCGGCGTCACCCAGGGCGCCGTGTTCAAGCACTTTCCCACCAAGGACGCCATCTGGGTGGCGGCGATGAAATGGGTGCGCGAGCGACTGCTGGCGACGCTGGACGAAGCTGCGCGGGCGGAGACCTCTGCAGTGCTCTCGCTCGAAGCGGTCTTCCGCACCCATGTGGCCTTCGTGGTCGCACATCCTGGCGTCCCGAGGATCATCTTCCACGAGTTGCAGCAGCCCGCAGACTCACCTGTCAAGCAGGAAGTACGGACGCTGCTGCAGGCCTACCGGCAGCTGCTGCTCGGTCGGTTCAAGGCCGGAATCCAGGCCGGCGAGTTGCCGGCCGGGCTCGACCCCGAGGCCGCCGCCACGCTCTTCGTCGGCATCGTCCAGGGCCTGGTGATGCAGTCGATGCTGACGGGCCGACCCGCGGCGATGAAGGCGCAGGCGCAGGCCGTGTTCGGCATCTACCTTCGCGGCATCCGGGCGGCAGCATGAAGATCCCTTCGATCGGGTCGCGCCGGCTCGGCCTGGGCTTGCTGGGGGTGCTGCTGGTCGGCGCGCTGGCCTATGTGTTCATGCGCTCCGGCCCGCTGGCACCCACGCGCGTGACGGTGGCCCAGGCCGGCGTCGGCAGCCTGTCGCCGTCGCTGTTCGGCATCGGCACGGTCGAGGCGCGCCGCGCCTACCTCATCGGGCCCACCGCCGCCGGCCGTGTCGGCAGGGTGCTGGTCGATGTCGGCGACACCGTCCAGGCGGGGCAGTTGCTGGCCGAGATGGACCCGGTGGACCTGGACGCGCGCACCGCGGCCCTGGAGGCCTCGATCGCACGCGCATCGAGCGTCGTCGCCGCGGCGCAGGCGCAGCGAGGCGACGCCCAGGCGCGGCGCGAACTGGCGGCCATCACGGCACGCCGTTACGTCGAACTGGGCGCGCAGAACTTCATGAGCGCCGGTGCCGTCGAGGCCCGGCAGCAGGAGCAGGCTTCGGCCGAAGCGGCACTGGCCGCGGCCGACGCGAACCTGGCCGCGGCGCGCCAGGACACCCAGCGGCTGGCGGCCGAGCGCGCGGGCCTGCGCCTGCAGCGCGACGTCGTGCGCCTGCTGGCACCGGCCGCAGGCGTGGTGATCAGTCGCGACGCCGAGGCCGGGTCCACCGTGGTGGCAGGGCAGGCCGTGCTGAGGCTCATCGAGCCCGCGTCCCTGTGGATCCGGGTGCGGCTGGACCAGGGCCGTTCGGCCGGCCTGTCCGCCGGCCTGCCGGCCTCGATCGTGCTGCGCTCGAAGCCGGGCGTGCCCCTGGCCGGCAAGGTGGCGCGGGTGGAGGCCACCAGCGACAGCATCACCGAGGAACGCGTGGCCCTGGTGGCGCTGGACACCCTGCCTGCCGGGCTGTCCACCGGCGAACTGGCCGAGGTCAGCCTGACGCTGCCGGCCACGGCCCCGGCCCTGCTGCTGCCCAACCCGGCGCTGCAACGCCAGGCCGATGAGGTCGGCGTGTGGCGCATCGAAGGCGGCAGGCCCCGGTTCACGGCGGTGCGCACCGGGCAGACCAGCCTGGACGGCCAGGTGCACGTGCTCGAAGGCCTGAAGGCCGGCGACGAGGTGGTGGTCCACAGCGAAAAGGCGCTCACGGCCGGCAGCCGCATCCAGGTCGTCGACAGGCTCGTCGGCAGCGCGCCATGATCAGCCTTGCCGGCCGCGACATCCTGCATTCGTGGGGTCGCTTCGTCCTCACCGGCGTCGGCCTGGGCCTGCTGATCGGCGTGACGCTGTCGATGGCCGGCATCTACCGCGGCATGGTCGACGACGCGCGTGCGCTGCTCGACAACAGCGCCGCCGACCTGTGGGTGGTGCAGCAGGACACGCAGGGACCCTACGCGGAGTCGTCGAGCCTGCGCGACGACGTGGTGCGCAGCGTGCGGGGCCTGCCCGGTGTGGCGCGCGCCGCCAACGTCACCTACCTGACGATGCAGGTGCGTGAAGGCCGGGGGAACGATGCCGGCAGCGCGGGCGGCGAAGGGCGCGACGTGCGTGCGATGGTCGTCGGCTTCGAGCCCGGCCAGCCCGGCGCCCCCGCCTACCTGGTGGCGGGCCGCCACAACACGCGCAGCCACTACGAGGCCGTGGTCGACGTGCGCACCGGCTTCACGCCGGGCCAGCGCATCCGCATCCGGCGCCACGACTACACGGTGGTGGGGCTGACCCGGCGCATGGTGTCGTCGGGCGGCGACCCGATGGTCTTCATCCCGCTGAAGGACGCGCAGGAGGCGCAGTTCCTGAAGGACAACGACGCCATCCTCAACGACCGTGCCCGCACCGCCGCCAACCCGGCGCTGAACCGGCCGGGCGTGCCCGGCCTGCTGGAAGCGATACAGGCGTCTCAGGCCGCCAACCACAACGTCAACACGGTGCTGGTGCAGGTGCAGCCCGGCGTGCCGGCCGAGAGCGTGGCCGCGCCGATCCGGCGCTGGAAGCACCTGGAGGCCTACACGCGCGCGCAGATGGAAGAGATCCTGGTGGCCAAGCTGATCGCCACGTCGGCCAGGCAGATCGGCATGTTCCTCGTCATCCTGGCCATCGTCAGCGCGGCCATCGTCGCCTTCATCATCTACACCATGACGCTGGGCAAGATCCGCGAGATCGCGGTGCTCAAGCTCATCGGCACGCGCAACCGCACCATCGCCGGCATGATCCTGCAGCAGGCCTTGGGGCTGGGCCTGATCGGCTTCATCGTCGGCAAGGTGGCCGCCACGGCCTGGGCGCCCATCTTCCCGAAGTACGTGCTGCTGGAGCCGGGCGACGCGCTGCGCGGGCTGGTCGCGGTGATGCTGATCTGTGCGCTGGCCAGCACGCTGGCCATCCGCACGGCGCTGAAGGTCGACCCGGCCGCGGCCATCGGCGGGTGAGGGCACAGGACATGCCGGAGCCCGGCATTCGCATCGAAGGCTTGCGCAAGCGCTACGGCGTGGGCGACACGGCCGTCGACGCGCTGAAGGACGTCAACATGGTCGTGGCACCCGGCGAGGTGGTGGGCCTGATCGGCCCCTCGGGCTCGGGCAAGAGCACCCTGCTCAAGTGCCTGGGCGCGGTCATCGTGCCGACCGCGGGCCGCATGGTCCTCGGCGGGCGGACCATCTACGACCACGGCTGGAAGATCCCCGACCTGCGCGCGCTGCGCCGCGACAGCATCGGCTTCGTGTTCCAGGCGCCCTACCTGATTCCCTTCCTCGACGTCACCGACAACGTGGCCCTGTTGCCGATGCTGGCCGGGCGCCCCGACGCCGAGGCGCGTGCGAGGGCGCGCGAACTGCTGGCGGCGCTGGATGTCGGGCACCGCGCGAAGGCGCAGCCGTCCGAACTTTCCGGCGGCGAGCAGCAGCGGGTGTCGATCGCCCGGGCGCTGGTCAACCGGCCGCCGGTGATCCTGGCCGACGAACCCACCGCCCCTCTGGACAGTGAACGCGCGCTGGCGGTGGTGCGGATCCTCAACCAGATGGCGACGCAGTACCACACCGCCATCATCGTCGTGACGCACGACGAGAAGATCATCCCGACCTTCAGGCGGACCTATCACATCCGCGACGGCCGGACCGAGGAAGAGGCCGGGCAGGGCTCGAGCCTGTGACCCCGTCCGGCCCGGTCCGGCTTCAGTTCATCTCGATGATCGGGGCTGAGTTGCCGGCCCTGGCGGCATCAATGCGGGTTCGGCACCAGCTTGAAGCCGGGATGTTTGAAGTGGCTGCCATAGGCGTTGACGGCCTGCGCCACCTTGACCAGGCCCAACGCCGGGCGCAGCTGGGGGTTCTTGCCGGCCATCGCCGCCGTGCCTTCACCCAGGTCGGCGATGACCAGGTGCAGCATCGCGTCGGCCCTGGGTTCGAGCTTGCAGTTGGCGACGATGCCGCCGACCTCGGTCTCGACCTGCGCGGCCAGTTCGCGGTACCGGGCCGCGCTGAGCTTGCCGGCGTGGGCATCGCCCAGGCGCGGCGCGACCAGGCTGCGAATGCGGTCCATGCCCTTGCGCAAGGCGTCGTCGGAGGCCCACTTCCGGCCCTGGTTCAGGCTCAGCGCGTGCGGGGCCGCTGCGTCGTGGCTGTGCGCTGCCGTCTGCGCGAGCACAGGCCCTGCAAGCGCGGCGGCCAGGCCTGCCGCAGCGAGCACCAGGGCGATTCCGTGCCATCTCGTTCTGTTCATGTCGATCTCCTCGATGTTCTGAAGGGTGCCCGGTGTCCTGCTGAAAAGCCGGATCTAAAGCCGACCGTTGCCTCAGCGCACGCTGAAGTCGATCACGATGACCCCGGGCTCGCGCTGGCGGTACTCGACGCCGACACGCTCGCCGTAGCGCTGCTGGATCTGCGCCAGCAGGGGCAGCGGGTCATGGTCGTTGGCGAAGCGCATCGTCTCGCCGGGCTGCAGGCTGTCGAGCGCACCGAAGATCGCGGCATGCCGGAAGCGCTTGGCCACGCCGCGGGCGTCGAAGGGATAGATGGCGTCGGGAGACAGGTGCAGATGGGCTTGTGACATGAGAGGAAGCTCGGGTTGGGGTGAAGGGGAAGGTGGCAGGCTGCGGGCATCGCCGGCGGCGCCTCGGGTGTGTCGGAGGGCGGCGCCAGGCCCCGGCGAGGTGAGGGTCACGGTGGCTTCTCCGCGGTTGTCAGCGCCGCGCAGGCAGCTTGGCCTGCTGCGCACGGCGCGTGGAGGTCGGCAGGGCCACGGCGACAGCGCGCTTGCCGCGCATGGCGGTGGCCTCTGGAAGGCCGCCGAGTCCTGGCGGCCCTGAGATCAGGTCGGCCAGCGTCGCGCTGTCCAGCGCCTGGAAGTAGCCGCGCAGGGCGGCGCCGAAGAGGTGCTTCAGGCGGCAGTCCGGCGTCAAGGTGCAGGCATTGGTGCCGGCATCGAAACACTCGACGAGCCTGAAGTCGGTTTCCGAGGCGCGCACCACGTCGCCGATGCGGATGCTGCCGGGCTCCTTCGACAGCCTGAGCCCACCTCCGCGCCCCCGGGTGGTCTCGATCAGGCCCTGCCGCGCGAGGTCGTTCACCACCTTCATCAGGTGGCCTTTCGACAGGCCGTGCTGCTCGGCCAGCTCGCCGATCGTGACCAGGCGCTGCCGGTGCCGTGCGCAGTACATCAGCACGCGCAGGGTGTAGTCGGTGTACTCGGAAAGCCGCATGCATTGCCCTAAAGATGTATGAAGTGTATTGCTTTAAAGCGCGTTCGTCCTTAAGATGCATCAACTTTCGATGTTTCGACGACACTGCGGCTCCGCAGCGACCGGCAACCCGGCCCACACCATGACGACTGTGCTTCCACCCTTCGCGGCTGCGCCGCCGGCCGCCGCGCCGGCGCCCCGCGGCCGGCCGCTGCTGCGGCTCGGCTTCCGCCCTTTCTACCTGGGTGCGGCCGCGTTCGGCATGCTGGCGGTGCCGCTGTGGGTTGCGCTGCTGCTGGGCCAGGTGACCTTGAAGCTGAAGCTGTCACCCATGCTCTGGCACGCGCACGAAATGCTGTTCGGCTTCGCCGTCGCCGTGATCGTGGGTTTCCTGCTCACCGCGGGCAAGGCCTGGACCGGCCTGGCCACGCCGCGCGGCGCGGGGCTGGGCGCGCTCGCCGGGCTGTGGCTGGCCGCCCGGCTGGCGGCGGTGCTCGCACCCTATGCCGTCTACGCCGCGCTCGACCTGCTGCTGCTGCTGCCGCTGGTGGCGGCCCTGCTCATCACGATGCTGCTGCGCGCCGGCAACCGGCGCAACCTGCCGCTGGGCGCCATCCTGCTGCTGCTGACCGTGGCCAATGCCGCGTTTCACGGCGCCGTGCTCGGCGTCATCGACATCCACCCGGTGCGCGCCCTGCATGCCGGGCTGGCGCTGGTGGTGATGATCGAATGCGTGATCGCCGGGCGCGTGATACCGGCGTTCACGATGTCGGCGCTGCCCGGCGCGAAGCTGCAGGCGCCGCGCGTGCTGGAACAGACCACGCTTGCCACCACAGCTCTGGGCCTGGCGCTCTGGGTGCTGGACCAGCCGAATGCATTCACCGCTGCAGTACTCGCTGCCGCCGCCTTGCTGCACGCGCAGCGGCTGTGGCGCTGGCAGCCGCTGCGCACGCGCGCACGCCCCATCCTCTGGGTGCTGCATACGGCCTATGCCTGGCTGCCGGTCGGCCTGGTGCTGCTGGCGCTGGCGCAGCTCGGCGTGGTGGCGGTGTCGGCCGGCATTCACGCGCTGGCGGTGGGCGCCACCGGCGGGCTCATCATCGGCATGGTCACCCGCACCGCACGCGGCCACACCGGCCGGCCACTGCGGGTGTCGCGCCTGGAAGTGGCTGCCTACCTGCTGGTGACTGGCGCTGCGGTGGCCCGGGTCGTGCTGCCGCTGCTGGCGCCACAGCACCTTGTCGTCTGGCTCGTGGCGGCCGCCGCCTGGGGGCTGGCGTTTGCGCTCTATCTCCTCGTCTTCGCGCCCTGGTTGCTGGCGCCCCGCCTCGATGGCAAGGACGGCTGAGCAACGGCTTGCCGAAGCCATGCCCCGCATGGGTTGCCCGCACACCTCGCGCCTGCTCGACAACTTCTCCCATCGACCGACCGCTTGAAAGGCATCACCACCATGACCACTTCCGCCACAGCCACCCCAGCCGACATTGACCTGCGCACCATCGCCCCGCGCCAGCGGCATGCCGTGGTCTTCGGCCGCCTCGACGCCCTGCAAGCGGGGCATTCGCTGCAACTGGTCAACGACCACGACCCCCAGCCGCTGCGGCTCCAGCTCGACGACCGTGCCTTCGGCCAGTTCGAGTGGGCGCCGCTGGCATCGGGCCCTGCGGTCTGGCGGGTGCAGATCACGCGTGTCGGCATCAAGCCCATCCCGGTGGCTGCCGACTCGTGCTGCTCCGGCGGCGCCTGCTGCGGCTGATCTGCTGCGAGCCCGGCCTTGACGTTCGTCGTCACCGAGGCGCGGCGCCGCATCGAATCGAAGCCCGGTGAGCTGAAACGGCAACTGCCGTGACCCGACGAGCACCATCGCGCCCCGTCATCCCGGTCCAGCCGATCGCCACCGCTGGCGACCGGGACGATGGCGCGCACTTCGTCTCGATGTACCAGAAGCAGCCCGACATCTACCCGCGGGCGGTGAAGGGCTGGTTCGCCACCTGGCGCTGGAGCTTCGTCTGGCTCACGCAGTTGCTGTTCTACGGGCTGCCCTGGCTGTCTTGGGACGGTCGTCAGGCCCTGCTGTTCGATCTTGAGGCGCAACGCTTCTTCATCCTCGGCCTGGTGCTCTATCCGCAGGACCTGATCTTCCTTGCCGCCTTGCTCGTCCTCTCGGCGCTGGCCTTGTTCTTCTTCACCGCGGTGGCGGGCCGCCTCTGGTGCGGCTACACCTGCCCGCAGACCGTCTACACCGAGATCTTCATGTGGGTCGACCGGAGAGCGCTTATCTGCCGCGGCACAGCACTGGCCGAGCGCGCGGG